>JAZLHB010000114.1:0-16662 GCA_045616565.1 Akkermansia sp.
CGCATGGCCCTGGCGGTCGTGAAAAACACGCCTGTCCCCTGTGGCCGCACTAAAAGCTTGAAAGGCAGAAGGTTACGGGCAGCATGGTCCGAGGATTTCCTTGAGCAATTACTTATCAATCTTTAACATGCGTCAGCCCTGTCTAACATGTTCTATTGTATAAGACGTAGCTTAGGCTTTCAACATGGCCTTAAGGTGAAGGTCGCAGAGACGGAATACGTAACAACCTATTAATGAATGACCAGCGTGGCACATCGAGCCTACAGTATTGGAAATACTGTAGGCTATGGACATTAATCAAGGCAATCCGTCGGGATGCCTTGATTCCACCGCAGAAACACAATCCGACCTTGACACCCGCATGTGAGGAAATGTAGAATCCCCCGCGTATGGATCAGGGTGCCACACGGAAGAAAAAACTCATGCTGCTGGGCGGGCTGCGCTATTTGCTGCCCGTGATAGACGCCGCCCACAAGCTGGGCATCCACGTCATCACCTGTGACTACCTGCCGGACAATATTGCCCACAAGTACTCCGACGAGTACCGCAACGTGAGCATCGTTGACAAGGAGGCTGTGCTGACCACGGCGCGGGAGCTGCAGATAGACGGCATCATGTCCTTTGCCGTGGACCCCGGTGTGGTGACCGCCGCCTACGTGCAGCAGGAGCTTGGCCTGCCCGGCTGCCCCTACGAATCCGTGTGCATCTTGCAGAACAAGGACCGCTTCCGTGAATTCCTGCGCGCGCACGGCTTCAACTGCCCGTGGTCGCACGGTTTTTCCTCTGTGCAGGCGGCGCTGGAAGCAGCGGGGAAATTTACTTATCCCGCCATCGTGAAACCCACGGATTCCGCCGGCAGCAAGGGTGTGAGCCGTGTGGACTCCCCCGCAGAGCTGCCCGCCGCCCTGCAGGAGGCCATGCGCTGCTCCCTCTCCGGCCGCATCATCGTGGAGCAGTTCATCGAGAAGATGGGAGATTCGTTCGGGAGCGACAGCTTTGCCGTGGACGGCACCATCGTGTTCCACGCCTTCTACGACCAGTATTTCGACAAGGCCTGCCCCAACCCCTACACCCCCGGGGCGGAGATATGGCCCTCACTCGCCCCGCAACCGGTGCTAGATGAATTGCGCAGCGAGCTGCAGCGCCTCGTCACCCTGCTGGGAATTCAGACCAGCATCCTCAACATAGAGGCCCGCGCGGGAACGGACGGCAAGGTCTACATCATGGAAGTCTCCCCCCGCGGCGGCGGCAACCGTCTCGCGGAAGTCATCCGCATGGGTACGGGCGTGGACCTCATCGCCGCCTCCGTGCGCGCCGCCGTGGGCCTGCCCGTGCAGGACGTGGAGCAGAAACCCTTCAACGGAGCCTGGGCCATCATGGCCTTGCATTCAGAGCGGGACGGCGTGTTTGACCACTTGGAACTCTCCCCCGCCATGCAGTCCCATGTGGTGGAGGATGCCCTGCTGGTGCAACCGGGGGATACCGTGCGCGCCTTCCGCGGCGCAAACGATGCCATCGGCCACCTCATCGTCTACCACGATACGCGGGAAGCCCTCACCGCCGCCATGCAGCAGGTGGAGCAAAACGTGCGCGTGGTGTTTCATGAGTGATTTTCCTAATCTGTATCAGCCATGATGGAGAAAGATGCCATAGGCGGCTACTTTGAACTGGAGCCCGCGCGCGGTTGCGGTCTCCACCCGCAGGCTGCCGCTCTCAACAGCGGGCGCCACAGCCTGGAGTATATCCTGCGTCGCCGCGGGAACGTGGTGCGGGTGTACCTGCCGTACTACACATGCAGTGTGATACTGCACCCTCTGGAAAGGCTGGGTATTCCGTATTCCTACTACCATGTGGACGAACAGCTGCGCCCCGTGAATCTGCCGGAATTGAACGAGGGGGAACTCGTCATCGGTACCAATTATTTCGGCATCGGCGGCGCCATGTTGCGGGATATGGCTGCGCGGTTCGGCAACCGTCTGCTTGTGGACAACGCCCAGGCTCTCTATGACCCACCCATGGAGGGAATCGGCACCTTCTACTCCCCCCGCAAATTCTTCGGCGTGCCGGATGGTGGCTATGCCTACTGCACGGCGGACGCTGCCCTGGAACTGCCGCAGGATTGCTCCTGGCAGCTCATGCAGCACCTCCTGCAGCGGGTGGACGAAGGCCCTGAGAGCGGCTATGCCGCCTTCCGCCAAAACAGCGAGACTTTGGCTCAAAAACCCCTCATGCGCATGTCCCGCCTCACCCAGCGTTTGCTCGGCGGTATCGACTACTCCGGCGCCGCAGAGGCGCGCCGCGTCAACTACACTGCGCTCCATCGGGTCCTGGGCAATTCAAACAAGCTCCATGCGGACCTTCCAGCGGAAGCCGTGCCCATGGTCTATCCCTACTGGGTGGGGAATGGCGCGCAACTGCGCCAAAGGCTCATCGCCAACCGCGTGTTTGTAGCCACCTACTGGCCGAACGTGCTTGAATGGTCCGCCCCCGGTACCCTGGAGCACGAGCTTGCCACCAACCTCCTCGCCCTGCCCATTGACCAGCGCTACGGGGCTGCGGATATGCAGCGCATCCTCTCCATTCTCTCGGAATAAGCGGAGTGGGCGCCTCAATTCATTCCGGGGCGGTGCAGCCGGTTGAAATCCTCCGCCAGGATGGAGGTGGTCACCACGTTGCAATATTTCCCGTCTTTGAACACATGGTCGCGCAAAACGCCCTCCACTTTGTAGCCAAGTTTTTCCATGAGGCGGAGGGATGCCTTGTTTGTCTCCAAGGCACTTCCCATTACCTTGTGGAAACGGAGTTGGTTGAAGGCGTAATCAAACATGGTGATGTATGCCTCTGTGGCGTATCCCTTGCTTTGCACCCGCGGGCTGATGCGTATGCCGGCACTCTTGCAGCGCCCGTTTTTCCAATCCATGTCCGTCAGCCCGGTGAGCCCCAGCCGCGTGCCATCGTGCAGCGCAATGAGGTAGCGCACCTCCTTGTTGGAATTGCGGAACCCCTTGTACCATTCCTGCTCGTCCTTGGCGGAAAGCGGCCACATCCACCCCACGATGGTTTTCTCCACCTCGGGGTCGTTGATGAGTTCCCGGATGAATTCCAAATCCCCCTCCTCAATGGGGCGCAATACCAGTCGTTCGCTGCGAAGTATCATGGCTGTCTACCGTTGATGCCCAAGCCTACAGCATTCCCAATACTGTAGGCAAGCTAAATGTTCGTCATTCCGCTTAGCTACGGAGAAAATTCGCGATATGGATGTTGAATTCTGTTGGGAGCATCAGGCCGCGAAAAAAATCATAACACATTATTATTAAACGCTGTACAACACATCCATTAGCCTACAGTATTGGGAATACTGTAAGCTTTGGCAACATGTGGCTGCAATTAGGGAGGCTGCATAATGTAAGGCAAGTGAAGAGGCAATCTTTCAACGCGGTATCAGCATCATGAAGACGGTGGACTTCCGGGATTTCGAGGAGCGGGACGTGGACTTCGTCCTGCGTTGCAAGAATGATGCCCAACTGAATTCCCGCATTGTTGGCGCCTACAAACCGATGAGGCGCGAGGATGCCGTGCGCTGGATGCAGGGGTGCATGGGAGAGCATGACTCCTACAAATTCTGGGCCGTGTGCACCAATGACGATGAGCGCCGCATTGTCGGGTGGGTGAGCCTCTCCCAAATCGACAAGTCCAACCAATCCGCATGTTTTCATGGAATTGTCATAGGCGACCCCCAGTACCGGGATGGTTCGGCGTGGATTGAATCATACTTGTTCATCATTGACTACGCCTTTGAGACTTTGAGGGTCAACCGCTTGCACGGAAGCCGCATAGATACCCAAAACCTTACGGCCATGATGGGCCAGGCGGTTCATTTCACGGTGGAGGGCGTGCGCCGGGAAGCCATCTTCCGCGACGGCGCGTTTCATGATGTATACTGCACATCGATTCTCCGCTCGGAATATCTCCGGCACAAGGCAGCCGGCGAGTTTTGCTTTGACCGCGTGATGGCAAACTTGATGAAAATTGCACGCGCGGCACGCAAAGGCAAACGGGAAAAAGCAGAGCAGAAGAAATAATCGTACCCTCCTTCATCCATAACTCCTAGCTTCCATCAACGATAAAACAACAAATTATATGGACATAAATGAATTCATCGCCAAGTTCGCCGAGTTGTTCGACGATACTCCCGCCTCTGAAATAACGGCTTCCACCGCCTTCCACGATTTGGATGAGTATTCGTCACTCGTTTCACTGACCCTCATTGCCATGGTTGACGAGGAATACGGGGTCACCTTGTCTGGCAACGACATCCGCAGCGCAACAACGGTGGAGGACTTGTTCAACACGATCAAGAGCAAGGCCTGAATGTACAATCCATTTTCACTTCAAGGAAAAACGGTGCTTGTCACCGGCGCCTCCTCCGGTATCGGCCGGCAGACCGCTATCGAGTGCTCTAAACTGGGAGCCAGGCTTGTCATCACGGCCCGCAATGAAGCGCGCCTGCAGGAAACCCTTTCTATGCTGGAGGGGGAGGGCCATATTGTCCTGATTGCGGATTTGACCGAAGAGGAAGACATCCAGCGGCTGGCAGAAGCCTGCCCCAAGCTGGATGGAGTGGTGCAAAATGCAGGAATTGCAAGGAACAAGCCCATAGCCTTTTATTCGCCAGAAGACCTGGCTGCTGTTTTTTCAGCCAATGCATTCGCCCCTATGCTGCTGAACCGCTGGCTATTAAAGAAAAAGAAGATTGTGCAGGGGGGGGGCATCGTGTTCACATCCTCGGTGGCAGCGGCTCGGGCGGACCTCGGCAATGGTATTTACGGATCGTCCAAGGCGGCGCTTACGGCTTATATGCACTATTGTGCCAAGGAGCTTGCTGCCAAGCGCATCCGAGTGAATGCCGTGCATCCCGGCATGGTGGAAACAAAGCTGATTCACGGAGACGCGTACTCCGAAGAGGATTTGAAAAAAGATGCGGCCCAATACCCGCTGGGGCGGTTCGGCCGCCCGGAGGAAATAGCGTGGGCCATCATCTACTTCCTCTCGGATGCTTCCGCCTGGACAACCGGCACCAGCCTTTTCGTGGATGGTGGATTGATGCTCTAAGCCCTTTGTATAATTCATGTTTTGAAATATGGCTATATTGAACTTCAATCATGTGGGCATCACCGCCATGGCGGCAGCCGTGCCCAGTAGGGTAATCGACAACTACAAGTACGACCTTGACGTGTTCCCGGAGGAAGACGTGCGCAAGGTTGTGGACAAGGTGGGGGTGTACGAGCGCCGATTTGCGGATGAGAACACCTGCGCCTCCGACCTGTGCTATGCCGCGGCGGAAAAGCTGATCCGCGACAACAGCATAGACCGCAGCGAGATAGACCTCTTGATGTTTCTCTCCCACACGCCGGATTACCGCATGCCCGCCACGGCGTATCTGCTGCAGGACAGGCTTGGGCTGCCGAAATCATGCATGGCGCTCGATATCAACCTAGGGTGTGCGGGGTTTGAGTATGCGCTCAGCGTGGTTTACGCCATGATGGCGAAGAGCGGGTTGCGCAAGGCCCTGCTGTTGAACGGCGAGACCAGCTCCCGCGTGTACAGTCCGCGGGATCGTCGGGTGGCGTTCATCTTTGCAGATGCCGGGGCTGCCGCACTGGTGGAACGCGGCGAGCAGTTTGGGGAAAGCTGGTTCTCTGTGAATTCAGACGGCTCCCGCGCTGATTTGATTATGGCCCCTGCCGGTGGCTACCGCAAGATGAGCTCTGCCGAGACCGTGCAGCAGCGCGTGGTGGATGAGTACGGCAACATGCGCAGCGAAGAACACGGCTACATGAAGGGGGAAGATGTTTTCAACTTCGTGATTATCGAGGTTCCCAAGGACATCAAGCGCTTGATGAAAGCCGCGAACGAGGACGTGCTGACAATGGACTACTACGTATTCCACCAGGCGAACGCCTTCATCAACAACTACATCGCCAAAAAGCTGAAGCTGGATATGGAAAGGATTCCGTCGACTATTCATAAATACGGCAATCCTTCCAGTGTTTCTGTGCCGCTCACTATTGTAAGCGAGCTCAAAGACAGGCTTCAAGGCAAGAAAAAACTCATGCTCAGCGCATTCGGCATGGGGCTCGCCTGGGGAACAGCCATCGTCCCTTTCTCAGACTGCCGCATCAGCGATATCGTGGAAGTGGAAAACGGCCGGCCTGTCAGTCTGTAGGCTGAGCCGATGCCGACAGCTGTCGTTTTCCTGTGCCAGATGTTCATTTGCGTGCTTTTGGGCAGCCAGCAGGAGTCCCGCCAGGTTCGGGGAAAGGCGCTGCTGGAGCATATCAACGTATGCCTGCACGCAGAGGCAGGAGGTGCAGATGGCGTTCCATGCCGCCAATTTGTCTCCGGCGTTCTTCTCCGGGGTGGGAATGCCAGGCTGCAGTGCTGTCAGGAATGTTGCAATCTTTCCTGCATACAGTTTCAGCAGGCGTGCCTGTATGGGTACGGGTACAATAAAGGTCTGTTCAACCATGGGCGGCCTTCCGAGCAGTGCATTGTAGCATGAGAATCGCGTCGCAGTAAACAAAGGATAGCTCTCCCGCTTGGCACTGTTGACCGAGTGGTGCATTGGCCAAAGGTTGTCCGGGTGGTCGATTTCCTTCGACTCCACCCCTATGGTTTCCAGATGCTTTTTGGGGAAGATGTGGTCCACCTCCCATGCTAACGGTGTTCCTTCTGGCGCGTATTTGTACATCCAGTGCCCATAGGCATCCATTCCCCATGGCCGTTCGGGCAAGTAGCGGTCCCACACGGCATATCTCTTTTCTTGCGATAGCTTTGACATGCACCCATTATCGTAGGGCGCAACGTTAAAGTCAAGATGTCGCAATGATAGTGGCAGCGCCGTTGCGTCTGACATCGCGTACATGATGCGGTGGTTTTAGCTCCGGCTCTCTGTACTGAAGCGCATAGAAACACAGGAAAAGATCCATTTCATGAGGGCAGACAGTGTGATGGCGGAAACGAAGGTGAGCAGGATACAGAGATGGGGATGGGTGGCGTTCAATTCGATGTGACTGAAGAATTCCATGGGAACATATTGGAACAGGAAAAGGAAGAAGGCATTTCTCCCCAGCCAAACCAATGGCGCAGGGGTGCGTTCCCACGTGACCGATGCAAAGAGCCAGGTGATACCCAAGGCAAAGAAGCAGGCCAGCGCGGAGGAGTAGTGAACCAAGCCCAGCTCACCAAGCGATATGCCGGTGAGCCAGCCGAATGCTCTGGCAAACAGGCGGAAGTGCCCAAGAGCCCAGACTGATATATAAATCACTGCCGCGCCCCCAAGGAAACATGGGATAAGGGATTTTCGGACAATGTACTCCAACTTCCGGCCATAGAGACAGTACAGCATGCCGGCGGGGAAACACCACTCTGTGCTCAGCCAATCGAATGTTTTGTAGGGGAACATGAGTGTAATGATAACGCCTATCAATATCGTGAGGATGCCAATGGCTGCCGCGCTGCGGCGCAAATTGTCTGGAGAAAAGGTTGCAAGAGAGAAAGATAGCCAAGAGAGGAGATATAGTGCCAGGGACATTACAATGAACCACCAACTGCCGCATCCAATCATGGTAAGCAGGTATTTGTGTATTTGGACCGCGAAATCGTGCGATATCAAGGCAGAAAGCATACAGGCGATTGCCGCGGCAAACCCAAAGCGAATATAGAGCCCGGTAAAACGTTTGGTGAGCAACTGGCGTAGATACGCCTTGCCTTTTCTCTGCATGGAATACATGATGCCGTATCCGGAATAGAAGAAATACGTGCAAACGATGAACTGAACCATGGGCGCGTCCACATGGATATAGTACCATTCGTCTTCCGGTTGCACCGGGCAGCAAAAGATGGAAATGTGCCGTAAAATCATCAATGCCATGAAGAAGCCGTTGATCATCATAGTGCGTTCATGGCTCATGTGGCTGCCGTCCGTTGGCAAGCTGTAGCGCAGGCGCGGTTGGCCCAGGCAAAGAGTGAGCAGGGCGGCTATGAAAAGCGTAGTCTCCATGCCGCAATCCTACAGTATTTAGAATACTGTAGGATTGATATTCTCCTTAATGGCTTACAGTGTGCGCGTTACCAGGACGACCAGATAGAAAGGGGCGACTGGAAAGCAATGTAATACAGTCAGATTCCCTGTCCCCGCGCTAATTTTCGGCACGTAAGACTTGCTACAGTATTCTAAATACTGTAGCCCCGTTTGTTTCATCTCCACGTTCAGGATGCGCCGGGTGTCCTCCCTGAAAAGCGCTTGGCGCAATTCTGCCTTCGCTTAAGATTTGGCGTGACGCGTGAACAGCAGAGGACGAAATCCGCGCTGCCACGGGGATGATGGAGCTCTAGACGAGAGATTGCACGGATTGTAAATAAAATCCGATTGTAAATAAAATTGTTTACAATTTAGTTTGCTCGTGCTACCATCTGTCTGGCGGCAGCCTGAAAATCCATGAGACGCGAACTTAGTTCCATATTCGGCAACAACTATCTTCTCTCTAGGTTGGAGGGGGAGGCTGCGGGTGCGCTGCCTCTCTACATTAGATTGAACTTTGTCTGTTTCCAAGTCATGCTGCGGGAGGGGGAATTTGTTATTGCGTCCCCCCGCAGGGTTGAGAATTTGACGGTAGAGGCGCTGGAGAAGCCCCTGCAGGAGATTGCGAAGGTTTTCGGTATGAACGCCGTTCTCTTCAGTGCTGCCATCGGTGGGCACTTGGCGGCGCAGCTGCGCGCCCATGGCATCAGCTATATTTCAAGCCACATGGGTTTTTACCTCCCCTTTCTCGGGGTACTGGCGCCGAATTACGGAAGAATCGGGGAAAGGCAGTCGGTGCATCTTTCCCCCTGCGCCCAAGTCATCCTGCTGCGCCAATTGCTGTATGGGGATGTTGACGGGGTGAATGTGAGGAGCCTGGCGGAGATGTGGCCGTACAGTGCCATGCAGCTGGGCGTGGCAAAGAACGAACTTGTGGCCCACGGAGTATGCGAGTATCCGCCGGGCACGCGCTCAGGAGCATTCCATTTCCTGCTTGAGGCGGGGGACTTGTGGAAACGGATGGCCCCTTATTTGCGTTCCCCGGTGCGGTTGGAATACCGGGTGCTCAGGAATGAATGCGGGGATTTCCCCTTTGCCGGGATGTCTGCCCTTGCCCGTAGAACCACGCTGGAGGACGATATGCTGCCCACCTATGCCTATTACGCCCGGAGGAAGGTAGATCGCATCTCTATAGCCCCGCCGGGAAGGGAAGATGCCGCTCTGCAGTTGTGGAGCTATCCCCCGCAGATTCTGGCAGACAGGGATTCCGGGATGGTAGACCCATGCTCTCTGTACCTATCCCTGGCGCAGGATGCAGATCCGCGAGTGCAGATGGCCCGTGAACAAATATGGAAGCCATGAATACTGCAGCGCTAGAGAATTTTGCACGGGAGTTCGCCGACTTTCCAGAGGACTACGCCATTATCGGCGGGGTGGCCTGCCACCTCTGGTTCGCTTCCCGCAACACAGATTTCCGCAGAACGCAGGATATGGATTTGGTGCTGCTTGTCAGGACCGAGTCCCAACCCTTCCTGCAGGCTCTGCTCGGTTTTTTGGAGCGTCACAACTACCAGGCGGAAACTATTGAATTAGACGATGGCACGCGCAAGGCGCGCCTCTACCGATTCAACAATACAGGGGATGCAGAAGCCCCAGCGCAGATAGAGCTCTTGGGGCCGGATGATGAAACGCTGCACCATGCCCTGGGGCAACGCAGCATCCCCGTGAAAGCCGGCGGAGAATACAGCGGGCTTTCATGCATGCTCCTAGATAGCAACTATTTCCAGCTCTTGCGTGTCCACCGCCAGCAAGTGGAAGGCATCTCCGTAGCCGATGAAAATGTGCTCGTGGTGTACAAGATGAAGGCCTACCTCAACATCATGGCTGCCAGGCGGGCGGGGAAGGCGCATGGCTCCGACGGCAGCCGGAAGAATGCAGACAAACACCGCAACGATGCCGTGCGCCTCCTGCTGGAGGGTAGGATTGCGCAGTTGCCGGTCCCCCAAAAGATCCACGATGACATCATGCAGTTTGCCGGCCTTCTCCGCAGTGATGAAGATGTCCGCAAGAGCTTGGTGAATTCCTTTTCCACCTTGTACCCGCAATTGAATGTTACTCTGGATTTGTTGGATGCCTTGGCTCTGAACATTGAGCAAACGTTCTCCCTGGAAGGGGAATTATAAACAAAAAAGCATTATAAATAATTTTGTTTATAATGTGCTAATCGCAGTGTTTGCAGCATGGTGCGGTCTTTGGCGCGTTGCCTCATGAGGCTTTAGCTTATCCAACCACCACGTCCAAGATGCGCTGGGTGTCCTCTTGGGAGAGGGCGTGATGCCATTCCGCCTACGCGGCACTTCGTCGTGACGTGGGGGAGGCTGGGGACGGAATCCGCGAGGGCGCGGGCCACGGGGATATGGACGGCCTTGGCGGGTGCGGTGAAAAAGGAGGGTCAGGCGGGTGAGGCAGGCGTTGGAGGAATGCAGCGGGAAAGCGGGAATCTTCCGTATTCCGCATGATTGTTCCAGCCTTTGATGTTCACCACGTCCACATCTTGCACCAGTGCATGTGACGCGCCCAACTGGTTTTGCAAATAGCTCAGTCGCGCCTTGATTGCGTTTCTCACCATGTTTTGAGAAACTGAATCTGCTTTGGGGTATTCAAGGATACACACATATTTCCTGGGCTTGGCGATACCCCGGGCATTCAAGAAGTGCAAGGTGTCCAAGTACTTCTTTACAAGCTTATCGTGCAATCCTGTGGATTGCGGTTTGAAGGCTGCGGAATTTGCCGCGCCTGAAATGCCCGCATTCTTGTATTCCACGAGATACACAGCCTGCTCTACCTCCACAATCCAGTCTACATCGGACAGCAGCTTGCTGATGTTATCCTTGATGGAATGCCATTGGTCGGTAGCCCATAGAGCCGCAGAACAATCTATCTGGTAGACCTTGTTCTCTTCGATGAAAATCATAGCGGGCTATTGGTGGTAAATTTCATTCAGCAGGGCGTTGAAAGAATTCAAGATGGCGTTGTACGCCAAGCTCTCGAAAGAAGGGCTGGAGAAGCAATGCACGGAACGCAGGGGTTCCTGCTTCTCTTGCCCGATTGCCAGCGAATGGAAAACAAGCTCGTATTCCCCCTTGCAATAGAGTTCCAGGTATTTTGACAGCACGTAATCGTGGGTGGCAAGGAAAATTTGCACACCGGCGCGTTGGAGAGAAACTAGGAATGCGGCAATGATGGGAATGCAGGAGGGGTTCAGATTGGCTTCAGGTTCATCCCAGAAAAGGACGGAACCTTTTTCCAAAGTGCCGTTCTTGACGAGTTGCCACAAGAGCGCCAGCTTTCGGATGCCTTCTGCGATGAGGTTGAATTCCTGCCTGGAGTTCCCGATGCGAAGGTAGAACTCATCAGAACGCTCATCATAGGAAACCTTTCCTTTGGTCAATTTTTCCAATGAATCCAGCAATTCACGCCGCACTGTGGTGTCTCGTCCCGCGGAAATGTCGATTTTTGCAGAGTTGATGATGTCGATGTAGGTATCGTCGAATTTGATATTTCCTGCATTGACAGCGGCGGGGAGGTTGTAGCAGTTTGAAAGGATTTCACGAACGGGGATAAAGATACTGGAGACTTTTGGGAAATCCTTTTCCCAGCTTTGCTCGCCCGTAACCTTGGCATCCCACTTCTTTGTTTGGCGGCTGAAAGAAACCTGCAGCCTGCGGGCATCGTCGGCCTCGTTGCTCGCTATTACAGATACGCTAGCTGTCTTGTTTCCTTGGGTGCGGCTAAGAAGGCGGTGGATGCACAACATGTCCGGCTGCATAGTGCCGACGATTTTGCGAGAAAAGGAAACATCGTGGCGGGAGGCTTGAGCGGCAGAGTACAAGATTTTTAAGATATGCGTCTTGCCGGTGCCGTTCTCTCCCAAGAACACATTGATGCCTGCACCCAAGGCGATTTCACAGTCCGTGAAAACAGTGTAGTTCTTTAGTTTGATTGATTGGAATTTCATGAAATCTTATTTCCCTTAAGTAGCAAAACACCAAGTGGAGGTCAAGGAAAAAACGCTTTATCCAACCACCACGTCCAGGATGCGGCGGGTGTCCTCTTGGGATAGCGCGTGGTGCATGGGGAGGCAGAGGACGGAATCCGCTAGGGCGCGGGCGGAGGGGATGTGGGCGGCCTTGGCGGGGGCGGTGTCCCTGTAGGCGGCGAAGTTGGGGATGAGGGGGTAGAAGTAGCGGCGTGCGAGGATGCCGTGTTCCTTGAGGAGGGCGTAGAGCTCGTCCCGCGTGCGGCCGTATTTGGCGGCATCTATGAAGATGGGGAAGTAGGAGTAGTTGTGGCGCACGCCGGGGATATCCTGCAGGCAGCGGATGCCGGGCACGCCCGCCAGGGTAGCGCGGTACGCTTGGGCCACCTGTCGGCGTGCGGCGATGGCCGCATCCACCTTGCGGAGGGCGAGCAGGCCGTAGGCGGAGCGGATCTCGTCCATTTTTGAGTTGATGCCGGGCTCCGCCACCTCCACCTCCCCGGTGAATCCAAAGTTGCGCAGGTGGTCTATGTGCTCCTTCATTTCTGCGGATTGGCAGACGAGTGCGCCGCCCTCCACGGTGTTGTACACCTTGGTGGCGTGGAAGGAGAGGGTGGACATATCCCCCTCTGTGAGCACGCTCTTGCCGTTCACCTGCACGCCGAAGGCATGCGCGGCATCGTAGATAATCTTCAGGCCGCGGCGGTCTGCTATGGCTTGCAGGGCGGCGGTGTCGCACGGGTTGCCGTAAACGTGCACGGGCATAATGGCCACGGTGCGTTCCGTGACGGCGGCCTCCACGGCGGAGGGGTCCAGGTTGCCGGTGAGGGGGTCCACATCTGCAAAGACGGGCGTAAGGCCGTTCCACCAGAGGGCGTGGGTGGTGGCCACAAAGGAGAAGGGAGTGGTGATGACCTCCCCCTGCCGCAGGTTGAGGGCCTGCAGGGCGGTGAGGAGGGGCAGGGTGCCGTTGGTGAACACGCTGATGAACGGCACGCCCAGGTAATCCGCCAGGGCCTTTTCCAGCTCCCGGTGGTAGTGGCCGTTGTTGGTGAGCCATTTGCGCTGCCAGATATCCTGCAGCAGGGAGTGGAGCTCCTCCAAATCCGGCAGAAGGGGGGAGGTGACGGTGATCTGGGCGGGTTCCTGGGGCATGGAAAAATCAGTTTAAGAGCTGTTTGAGATACTGGCCGTAGGCGTTGTGCAGGGAGTGCGCGGCAGCCTGCAGCTCCTCCCGCGTGATCCAGCCCTGGTTGTAGGCAATCTCCTCCAGGCAGGCAATCATGAAGCCCTGGTGCTTCTGCAGGGTGTGCACCATTTCCGCAGCCTCCAGCAGGCTGTCGAAGGTGCCGGTGTCCAGCCAGGTGTAGCCGCGCGTCATCACCTCCACGCGCAGCTTGCCGCGCGTGAGGTAATCCTGCAGCACGCTGGTGATTTCCAGCTCGCCGCGCGGGCTGGGCTTCACGCTTTTGGCAATGCGCACCACGTCGTTGTCGAAGAAGTACAGGCCGGTGGCGGCAATGTTGCCGCGCGGGTGGGCCGGCTTCTCCTCAATGGAGACGGCCTTGCCGTCTGCCCCCAGCTCCACGATGCCGAAGCGCTCCGGGTCCGGCACCTGCTTGCCGAAGATGGTGGAGCCGTCCAGTTCCCGGCACACGCGCTTGAGGCGGTCGGAGAGCCCGGCGCCGTAGAAAACGTTGTCCCCCAGCACCATGGCCACGGAATCATCCCCTATGAAATCTGCGCCGATGATGAAGGCCTGCGCCAGCCCCTCCGGTTTCGGCTGCTCCGCGTAGGTGAAGCGCACGCCGAATCGCGAGCCGTCCTCCATCAGCTCCCGGAAGCGCGGCAGGTCCCGCGGGGTGGAGATGATGAGGATGTCCCGAATCCCCGCCAGCATGAGGATGCTGATGGGGTAGTATATCATCGGCTTGTCGTAGATGGGCAGCATCTGCTTGCTCACGGAGCCCGTGAGCGGGTTCAGGCGCGTGCCGCTGCCGCCTGCCAGTACGATTCCTTTCATGGCGTGTGTGCGTGTTTATCTGTTCTTGTACATGTCGTCGTAGTACTTCTCGTACTCACCGGAGGTGATGTTGTCCATCCACTCCTGGTGGTCCAGATACCAGCGCACGGTTTTCTCTATGCCTTCCTCAAACTGCAGGGAGGGCTCCCAGCCCAGCTCCGTCTTGAGCTTGGTGGAGTCTATGGCGTAGCGCAGGTCGTGCCCCGGGCGGTCCGTGACGTAGGTGATGAGATGCCCGCTGGTGCCGGGGGCGTTGCCCAGCAGGCGGTCCACCGTTTTGATGAGCACCTTCACGATGTCGATGTTCTTCCACTCGTTGAAGCCGCCGATGTTGTAGGTCTCGCCGTCCTTGCCGCGGTGGAAGATGGTGTCGATGGCGCGGGCGTGGTCCTCCACGTAGAGCCAGTCGCGCACGTTTTCTCCCTTGCCGTAGACGGGCAGGGGCTTGCCGCGGCGGATGTTGTTGATGAAGAGCGGGATGAGCTTCTCCGGGAACTGGTAGGGCCCGTAGTTGTTGGAGCAGTTGGTCACCAGGGCGGGCATGCCGTAGGTGTCGTGGAAGGCGCGCACAAAGTGGTCGCTCGCGGCCTTGGATGCGCTGTACGGGCTGTGCGGGGCGTACTTGGTGGTTTCCGTGAACAGGGTGCCGTCGAAATCCAGCGCGCCGTACACCTCATCCGTGGAGATGTGGTAGAAGCGCTTGCCTTCCCAGTCGCCGTTCCAATAGCGCTTGGCGGCCTGCAGCAGGGAGAGCGTGCCCAGCACGTTGGTGCGGGCAAAGGTGAAGGGGTCTTTGATGGAGCGGTCCACATGGGATTCCGCCGCCAGGTGGATCACGCCGTTGATGCCGTGTTTCTCAAAGATGGCGCAAACGGTGTCGAAATCGCAGATGTCCGCCCGCACAAAGGTATAGTTGGGGGCGTTCTCCACATCCTGCAGGTTGGCCAGGTTTCCGGCGTAGGTGAGCTTGTCCAGGTTGATGATACGGTACCCCGGGTACTTGTTGACAAAGAGCCGTACTACATGGGAACCGATGAAGCCGGCCCCGCCGGTGATGAGAATGGAACGCTTCATAAACTCGCTGCCTTGAAGGGTAGCACAAAAGCGCCGCCTGTTCAAGCTTGAACAGGCGGCACGGCAGGGCGGTGCTGGCGGGTGTGGAATTTGCCTCGGCGGTTTGTCAGGCGCGCCGGGAATGCGCCACGAGCCTTCGCCAGAGCATCTCCATGGGGCAGAGGGGGTGTTTTTTCAGGATGAGGATGCAGGAAAGCATTTGAAGCAGGAAAACGGCAACTGCCAGTATTGCCTTTGATGAGGCACCCATGGTTTCCGCCCAGCCCAAGCCCCAGCCGTACATGAGGAAGCTCAGGATAACGCCCTGCGCCATGTAGCAGGAAAGCGTGCTTTTGCCGATGGCGGCCATGGGAGAGCAAAGCCATGCCAGGCAGCGCGCCCGGAAGAGCAGGGTGAAGAAGGCGGCGTAAAACAGGGTTTGCACCGTATCCAGGCAAGACTGCGCCAAGTTGAAGGAAGATTCTTCCCATGTTGCAAAGTGGCGGGCGGTAAAGCCCAGGCATAGCGTTCCGGCAAGGCCGGAGCATAGAATGAGAAGGCGTTTTGCGTTTTGAGGCTCAAAGATACGGCTTCGCCCCAGGCAGTAGCCTAGCAGGAACATGCCTGGAACATCAAATATTCGGTAGGTTATGTACAGGTGAGAGAAGACCCACGGGATGCGATAGGCGAGATTCCAGGCAGTAAGGTCTAGCCATGTTGACGATTGCGTGCATGCCTCTGTCTGTAAATGAATGTTTAGAAAATGTTGAAGTGAATCAGGAATTCCAAGCACGGCGTGCAGCAATTCCGGCGGGTGGCAGAGCAGGAGTGCGGCGAGTGCAAGGACCCAGCGGGTGGAGAGATGCCGCACCAGGGGCAGGGCCAATCCGCATGCGGCAAAGGGAAGCAGCATGTCATTGCGGTCAAACACGCTGTTGATGCAGCCGAAGACGGCGAGCCAGCCCAGACGCGACAAAAAGCGGCCGGTGCCGCCGCTTCCCTGCGAAGATGCTTTTTTCAATTGAAAGAAAAAGCTTAGCCCAAAAAGGAGGGCGAAGAGCATCATGCACTTGTGGATGACAAAGAGGCTGCAAAACGCTAGGCAGAAATCATCTGCCGCGCCTCCTCCAGACAGGTTGCGGGTTGAGAAAAAGCCTTGTAGGCAATGGGAAAAGAGAATCAGGAACAAGGCCACGCCGCGGGTGGCATCTATGCTGTCTATTCTTGCCTGCTGTGTGTTATGGCTGGTGCCGGAGCCGGCTGGTGACACTTCCGTGTTCATAATCTCGCCCGTGCATGTTACCATATCCGCTTGAACAAGGCAAGTGCTTGCCTGAACGTTAATTGAACGCTATCATGAAGATGCGCGTGGGGGGGCAATGCCGCAGGGGAGGCGGATGCCTGCGTGGGCATCCGGGGGGATGTGGCCTTTCTTGGGTGCCCCGCAAATAGCGTGCCAAAAGC
>JAZLHB010000115.1:0-4322 GCA_045616565.1 Akkermansia sp.
GCATGGCCCTGGCGGTCGTGAAAAACACGCCTGTCCCCTGTGGCCGCACTAAAAGCTTGAAAGGCAGAAGGTTACGGGCAGCATGGTCCGAGGATTTCCTTGAGCAATTACTTATCAATCTTTAACATGCGTCAGCCCTGGGCGTGGCGTCGGGTGGAAACTCCTTGACGCGCGGGGGCTGGGCGGGTATAGTGGGCACACTATGAAATCCCGTCTTTCCATGATAGGCCTCACCTTGTTTTCTGTAGTGGGGCTGGTGGCTGCACCGCTGGCCGCGCAGGAGGAAACCTACCCGGCAGAGCTGGTGCGCATGAGCACGTGCCGCTCGGCGCAGGCCTCATCCGGCATGGTGCGCGAGGATGCGCTGCAGGTGCCGCTTGCCACCTATGCGGATGCCCTGGGGCACCAGGTGGATTTGGTGGGAGCCATCCACATAGCAGAGCCGTCCTACTATGCGGACCTGAACACGCGCTTTGCCGGGTACGACAAGGTGCTCTACGAGATGGTGGACGGCGAGGGGCTGCCGCGCATGCTGATATTGAAGCGCAAGGTGGAGGGCAACACGGCCACGGAGGAGGAGAAGGCGGAATACACCAAGATGCGCGGCGAAATGACGGAGCGCAAGGAGGATTCCATCTTGGGGTTCGTGCTGAATTTCCTGTATGATTCCATCTCCACCCAGATGAACCTGCAGATGCAGTCGGAGGGCATCGACTATGGCAGGGAGAACTTCGTGTTTGCGGATGTCACCCAGGAGGAGCTCAGCAAGGCCATGAAGGACCGCGGGGAATCCTGGCTGGGACTCATTGTGAAAAGCATGATCAGCAATATGGGGGAGATGGACATCTTTACCCTGCTCAACCCGGACCCCAGGCAGTACAAGCGCATGATGATGCAGGCGCTCGCCAAGAGCTCGCAAAGCGATTCCGTGATGGAGCAATCCAGCATTGTGGTGGCGCGCAACGCCAAGTGTTTCGAGGTGCTGGAGGGCGTGCTCAAGCAGCCGGAGGTGAAGCGCGTGGCCGTTTTTTACGGGGCCATGCACCTGCGGGATATGGACGAGCGCTTGAAGAAGATGGGCTACACCCTGCAGAAGGTGGAGTGGCTGAATGCCATCACCTCCACCACTGCCGTCCCAGCCCCCGCCCCTCCCGTTCCCGCAGCTCCTTCTCCCGCCGCCGCGTGAATTCATAAAATAGTACATAGTACCTCGTACCTAGTAAATCCCCATGCGTCCCGTCATCTACCAGCTTTTTGTCCGCCACTTTTCCAACCATGCCGCAGGGGGAGAGCCCTGGGGCGGCAGGGAGACCAATGGCTGCGGCACCTTTGCCGGAGTGAACGATGCCGCCTTGTCCGCGCTCGCGGAGATGGGCGTCACCCATGTGTGGTTCACCGGCGTGCTGCGCCACGCCACCCAGACCCCGCATCCCGGCCTGCCTGCGGATCCCGCCTGCACGGTGAAGGGCATTGCGGGCAGTCCGTACGCCGTCACGGACTACTTTGACGTGGACCCCGACCTGGCGGAAGACCCCGCGCGCAGGCTGGAGGAGTACGCCGCCCTGCTTCAGCGCTGCCGCCGCCACGGCATGGTGCCGCTCATGGATTTCATCCCCAACCACGTTTCCCGCTGCTACCGCTCCACCGTGCGCCCGGAAAGCAGTTTCGGGGCAGGGGACGACACCGCGCATTTCTTCCTGCGCGACAACGCCTTCTTCTACCTCCACCCGCAGAACAGCGACTGCGAGCTGCAGCTGCCGGAGGGGGCCTTCGCGCCGGAACACGGCCACGGCCGCGTGACCGGAAACAACGCTGAAACCTGGACCCCCGGCGCGTGCGACTGGTATGAAACCGTGAAGCTCAATTACGGGAGCGACTACCGCCAAGGGCCATCCGGCGTGCCGTGGCATCTGCCGCATCCCGGCACGGAACCGCGCGTGTGGCACATCATGAACGAGGTGCTGGCGTACTGGCAGGAGATGGGGGTGGGCGGCTTCCGCTGCGATATGGCCCACATGGTGCCCGCCACCTTCTGGCGCTGGGCCATTGCGCGTGCCCGCCTGCGCGACGAGGAGGTGTTTTTCATGGCGGAAGGGTACAACGACCACATGAAGCTCTCCGAGGGAGACGTGCACGACATGCTCCTGTACGCCGGGTTCAACGCCGTGTATCACAGCCCGTCCTATGATGCCCTGCGCGGCATCTACGAGCGCGGCGTTTGGGCGAACGACCTGGATGCGCTCAACCACGACCACCTGAAACACTTCTTCCGCGGCGTGCGCTACCTGGAGAACCATGATGAACAGCGCCTGGCCGCCCCCTGCGCCTGGAACGGCTGCGGAGCCGCCGCCGCGCGTGCGCTCATGGCCGCCCAGTATACCTCCACCGCATGCCCCGTGCTCATCTACAACGGTCAGGAATGCGGTGAGGACGCCTCCGGCCCCGGCGGTTTCGGCGGAGACAACGGGCGCACCAGCATATTCGACTATACCCGCATGCCGCATTTCCAGCATTGGACCTGCGGCGGCGCATACGACGGCTCCGCCATGACCGCGCAGGAGCGCGCGCTGCGGGAATCCACCGTTGCCGTGCTGCGCCATCTCCAGCATCCCGCCTTTGCCAAGGGCGGCTTCTATGGCCTGAACTGGGCCAACAAGGGAACGCCGCAATTCGGCACGGTGGAGGGGGAGACGACCTCCGGCCACTACCTGTACGCCTTCCTGCGCCACTACCGCAAGGCCAAGGCCACAGTGCTCGTGGTCTGCAACTTCCACCCGGAGCGGGATTTCACCACCAGCGTGCATATTCCGCAGAATGCGCAGGAATGGAGCGGCAAGAAGCCGGGGCAGCAGGTCTTCCGCGATATGCTCAACCCGGAGGCACCGCCCCTCTCCGCCACGGCGGAGCAGCTGGATGCCACCGGCCTCCCCCTCACCGTTCCCGCCGGCGCCGCGCTCATTCTGGAATGGGCGTGAAACGGGCGTATGCCACTTATTCGGCTAGTTCCGTTGGCCTGAAATATCCCACATGTGTCCCAATGAATGGATTCATGTTTTTCAACGAGTTGATAGGCAATCGTTAGGGAAATTCTATGTACAGCCCGCCGTCATGCCTGGCCCTGTATGAATCCAGGTCTGCCTGCACCTTGGCCGTGTCGCCGGTTGCAATGTCTTTCAGTATTCCGCCTTGCTCCAGCTTGTGCATGCACCCCTGGCAGGAAGCCATGGCGAGCATGGCTCCCATAACCAATGCCCGCTTGCGGACTGTTCTGAATACTGTATTTACAGTTAGGGGGCGGCAGTGATTTTTCTTTCCATTTTCTTGGCAACGACAAAAGAAACAAAAGAAACCACCCCAAACATGAAAGCTGCAATTGTAAAGAGCACAGGCAGCATATAATTGACAATAAAAGTGTTTTCCATGGCCTCTTCCGGTTGACCTGCCGGGAAAATGACTTCAACCGAGTCTCCAACGGGATATATAGGTTGCGGTGACGAGCCAAACTGGTTTTTCACTGTAACACTTTTACCTGTTTGTGGTTCGGTGAATGTCAAGCAGGAATGTTGATACGTGTTGTCGCCTTCTCCTACTTCGCAGATGTCGGTTACAACAGCGGTGGCTTTTTCCCAAGAAAATTGCCTGTCTATGCGGTTTACCCAAAAGTAACAAGCTACACATAACCAAATAACCGCGGGTACAGCAAAAAGCCACCCACATACCTTGGAAGAAAACAAGAACCAATTTTTCATATTCATGTCCATTCTATAGAGGGATGAAGTTGAGGTTAAAGGGAGTCTATCAGTTCCGGGCAGGATTTGCAAGCCTATGGTTAAGCGTTATGACCTCTGGCACCCCGAACAGTACGCCGTTTTTGCTGTGGATTCCGATGTTGGACATGGTTTGTTTCCTTTCTATGTTGATGTTTTGCGTAGTCGCCCCTTACGCCGCACCCGCGGCGTGATGGCGTCTCTACTATGTATAAGCACCCAGAAGACAAAATGTACAACAAAAAATGATTTTTTTCAAAAAATCGCGGCGTGTTTGTAAGGTGCGCAATTCCAACGCGTAAGAGTAGAAGAAAATTTCGGGTGTTTTGGCATGAGGCAACCATTAGGTCCCATCCGGTCCCCCTCTTGGAAGTTTGTCAGTAAAGGCGGTCAGAGATGTGCAACCGGAGATGTCATCCACCCCGCAGAGCGGGGTTGCTTCGGGCGCGCCTCACGCGCCCTCACCCTGCGGGCAGCCGCTGCGCGGCTGGCTAACCGGCCTTACAGCCGTCGGCCGTTTTCGGTGCCGAGTCGATAGAACGGTGGTTGCCCCCA
>JAZLHB010000116.1:0-9943 GCA_045616565.1 Akkermansia sp.
GCGGAACATCACCACCACATCGTAGTGCGGGCGCCCCTTGTCGCTGTAGTGGCACAGCTCGTCGAGCCTGGGGCGGAACGCCTCGAAGTCGATGTAGCCTGACAATTTGTCCAGTCCGTGGCGGATGACGGTCTTGGGGCGAAGTTGGAAAAGCTCTCTGAGCGGAAGCGATGGCGAGGGGTATTTCTTGGACATATCCGTGTAACGCGGACAGTATAGCACTTTTCACGTGTTTTGGAATTCTTAAATGATATGATTCCTCATTTTTTCCGACCATACCCTCTCAATCACCCTTTTCGGTTAAATAGAAATCCCCCTAAATCCCAAATTCTAAATCCCAGTTACGCTACCACAGACGGGGAATATATTGTTCAATTTTCAATGCGTTAGGACGGACTTGTGCCCTTTTCTGTGCCCCTAAAGCTGAAAAAACCCCCGCTTTTCCTTTTTGTGTCATACACCGCCGAAACCGCTCCAGCACCCTTTGGCAACCTTAAACAGTCACCCCGTGCAGGCGGGTGAGGGGGAACGTGCAGGCGGTGGCCGTGCAGCTCTGTGCAGGCCGTGTGCTTGCCAGTACCACGCACAAGATAGCGGCAAGGTGGCGTTGCAATCCGTGGGCTAATGTAGTTGACCATCCCATCATGACATGGTATGTTAGGTGGCATGCTGGATGATATAGACCTTCCCATGTTTGAGCCCACCGCGGAACAACGCGAGTACAGGCAACGTCGCAAGGAATACCGAGACGCTGAAAAGGCCCTGCCGCACCCGCTGGATAACGAAACCATCTTCCTTATCCAGTTCGCATGCCGCGCCGTGGTGCTGGTTGCCCTGCTTATCCTGTACCTCCCCTGCGCTTATTTTGCAGTGCTCGGATTCATTGTCGAACATGCTGGTATGCTGTTTGCGGGCGTGCTCGGTCTGGTGTTGGTGTTCTGGGTTCACGTCAAAATGTACAACAAAAGCAGGACGTGGCACCCGCTACTCGCCTATTTGGAAGCTGGCGGGGATGGCGAGACAAACGGCGAGACAAACGGCGAGACAAATGCGGGCGAGTAGGTCAAGGCCGTTCTGCTGGGTGCCAGCGGCCAGCGGGCAGGGTGCCCTTTTTTATTGGTGCCCTCAGTTGTCCCCCGATTGGCAAGCTCAATACAGGCCATAACCCGCATGGCGCGGGCATCAGGTGCGGCGCGGATGGCATCTGAACGGCAACTTTTTTGTGCGCTGCGATTGAATGCCACCTTGCCACCCATCTCCCCGCCTGCCGTGTGTGTGACGCTGTTCGGGTTTCGCTGGATGGCGTGGGGTGATTTTGCAGCTGCTGTGTGGTTTATTGTGCTTCATTGTTCCCCGCTTGTCTCTGCATCCAGCTGTTTACCAACTCATCTGCTTGCTCATCTTCGATTATGCACGCTTCGGCATATCGGCGCGCCCTGTTCATCCAGTTAATCAGCGGCGCGCCCTGTTCATCAGTCCATCCATTGCTTTGATTAGTCTCCCAAAAAGTAAGGGCACATTGCTCCACCCTGTCAGCGTCCGCATCTCTCATGAATGCGGAAAAGGCATCATGCACCTGTTGGAAGTTATCGGGGCGGTTCCTGCATGGACTTGCTGCGCGCGCGGGCGTAGTTGCGGAATTGAGCAAGACCAGGGTGGCGGGGGTGTCCATGCTCTCATCTGCTGCGGATGGTGCGGGCGTGGTTGCGTGCGGCTGCGCGGGTGCAGGTGTAGCGGTGTCCGTGTCATGCTGCTTCATCACTTCATCGAGCCACCCATCCCCAAAAACTTCCCCGCCGCCGCTCTCTGGCGCGGGCTCCCTATATCCCCCCTCTGGAATGGAAAGGAGGTGTTTGTCTTTCTCTTGGTCTCCCTCTTTCTCTTCCTCTGCATATGCGGTCGCACATGCGGTCGCATGCAATTTATCCCCCCATCGGGACGCGGAGTTATCCCTGTTTGTTGCGCGTGTCCCTAGGACTTTCACCGCTTCTGCCACGGGGTAAGCTGTGCAGCGTATGCCGCCATTTTCGCGGCAAAAAAGCGGACAATCTGCGGCAATTTTGCCGCGAATTCCCAGCGTGCGCATGCATTTTTCCTTACCCCATCCTGCCGCATCTGGGATGAAGTCGCCAAGTTGCGGGTGCTCTGCTAGGTACTTGCACATGCCTATGAAGTCTTGACATTGCTTTGCTGATACGTCAAGCAGGCTTCCCATAATGTCAACTCCCAATTTTATCCAGTCAAGCGGGCGATTAATGTTGCGCCGACGCGGTGCGTTTCTCCTCTGTCTTTGTTCATCGTTCATGACTTACTCGCCTTTGTATCAAATTTCTCCATCCCTACACCATGCAGGGATGGACATTTTACCCCACGGCTTCGCTGCGCCTGCGTAGTAGTAGCACGCCCACCGCTCCACCATCTGCGCCGCCTTGGCGGGTGTCGCCGCCCATACCACGGGCACAAGGCGGGCGTTGACAGATTCAAGACTGCCGATAATGCTTGCGGCGGTCACGGCGCGGCGGTTCAAGCATGCGGCCAGCTCCACGGGCGTTCCAATGATGAGCAGGCGGGCGAAGTCCACCCCGCGCATCCGTTCCAGCTCCCGCATGAAGCGGTCGCGCCCCTGTGTGAGGCTGCCCACCAGGTCGGGGGTGCTCTTGCGCTCCACGGCAAAGCGGGATTGCAGGCCGTCCACGGAATAATCGCCTGTGGTAAGGGTGCCGCGCACCGCATCAAGGTGCGTGAACGTCAAGGGCAGTTGCTCCCTCGTGTCCACTATGAGGCGCGGCAGCGGGATATTTACGCGGGGCCGGCCTTTTTCGTTTGTTTCTTTTGCTTCTTTGTTCATATCTATATGGATTGAATCTGTTATAGGTTTCTCTTGATTGTTCTTTGCTGTTTGTTCATTTCTTTGTTCAATTTCTCTATGCGTTTTTCTAAATTATCTATCATGGCTTGTTGGTTTTTGTCTGCTATATTAAGCCTTTCAACAACTCCTATTAAAGTTTCTGCATTAGCTCCAAGTTTCTGAATGTTTGTGCCGTTTTTGTCTAGGAAAGTTGATAATTTTTCATAGAATTTTCGGTCGTCTTTCATGTCGGAAGTTGCCGCCGCTTCCTCCCCTTGGCGGGCAAGGGTGTTTATTCTGGATTGCAGCTCTTCCCGCTTGGCTTCATTCCGTTCCCGTTCCAGCTTGGCCGCGCGCTGCGCCTTGCGCTGCCCCGCCCGTTCCTCCGCGTCAATAAGTGCGGATTCCTTTTCACGTCTGCCGCGCGCTTGTGAGATGGCCGTCTCTCCCTCTTCTCTTGTTTCCTTGGTACTCTTTTGCGCGTCTTGTAGCTCCGCTTCGGCCTGCCTGAATGCTTTTTGTGCTTCCTGTAGATTTTTCAAGGCCTCATCTGCCGCGCGCTTTGCGGTCTGGTATTCCTCCTTTGTGTTCCCTGCTGCCTGTAGTTGTTCGTACAGATTCGCGGCTTGCTCCGCAGCTTCATCCCATCGGATATATAACTCATCTATGGCTTCCTGTGATATGCCCTTTTCATTGGCTTCATCGAGCTGCTGCCGCAAAGTGTCGCGTTCTTTGCGTACCGATTCCAGCTGTTTTCCTACCGCTTCCAGCGTTTCCGCATCGGTCATGCCTGCAAGTTTCTTTCGGCGCTCTGTCAACTCCGTGCCTGCCTGCACCTGTGCTTCAAATGCCGCACTCCATTTTTTTTGTGCCTGCGTTTCTCTAGCCTGCGCGGCATTATTCGCGCGCCGCGCTTCAATCTGCGCCTGTTCTTCCTCCATTTCGGCAAGGCGTTTCTTGTACTGTGTAGGCGTAATTTTTTCATCTATCAACGCGATTTTAAGCTCCATCTTCTGCATCTCACGCTCATAATCTGCCGCCTGTGCCGCAAGTGCCCGCTTTCGGGCTTCGGATTTGGCCTGTTCGTTGATTGCTGTTACTATTTCCTGCGCGGCATCCCGCTGCTCTTGGAAATGGGCTGCCACGGCGGCGGCCTGCCGTTCAAGTGACCTATCGCGGGCAGAATCCCGCATTGCTTCCCCTGTGGCTGCAATGGCATCCTGCGCATCAACTGCCGCATCCTGTGCGCGCTTTATGGCATCGGCGGCATCCTGTGCGGCCTTGGAGTCCTGTTCAAATGTTGATTTTATCTTATCCCCTGCCGCGCGTATCACGTCAAGGGCGTATGAGATGGCTGCAAATATCAGGGTTGCCTTGGTCAAGCCTTTCAGGGCGGTTCCAAGCTCCCGCACGGCTATCTTGCCCCGTGTCAGGTTTACAATGAAATTGCCAAGTATACCCCGCAAGGAACGGAATGAGTTTTGCCCGCTCTCCCCTGTGCGTTTGAGCTCATCACCCGCCTGATGTGAGTTCTCTTTCAGGTGGTTTACTTCAACCTGTAAATCTACGATTTTTTGCAGCAGGGGGGAAAGCTGCTCCTTGGTTTCCGCAAGCTCTTTCCGTAGCTCTGTGAGCCGTCCGATAAACTCCGCGCTCATCTCCCCGCCGCGCTGCTGTAGCCTGTAATACTCGATTTGCAGATCCCGCACCTGTCGGGTATAGTCTCCGAGCTTGCCGCGCATCTCTTCCATCATGGCTGCATCCTCTGGTGATAGCACACCTCCAGCCGCCCTGATTTTCTCCATCTCATCCCGTAGCTGATGGATGGCCTTTAGGGCTTCCTGTATTTCGGCGCTAAACTTCAACGTGATTTCGGCATCGGTTGCCATGGTGTCAGCTCCTTTTCTTTTTAGTCAACAATTCCTGCACGGCGGCATTGTACGCCTTCCCTGCTTTCAGTAGCTTGTCAAGCAAGGTATCGCGCGCATCAATCATTTTGTGAAGCTCCGATATTTGCGTGTTCATGTCGGGATTTACTTTCTTGATTCCGTCAGAAAATGCTTCAAGCGCGATTCTGAATTCTTGCAGCTTTTCCTTGGCATATGCGATTTTTCTTTCCAGACTTTCCAGCTGTTCCAATATGTACCCATCAGCAGGCATGGCGTTCTCCTTTCCTGTGCGGTGTGACTAGCCAAGCGCGTTCTGCATCGGCCACGCTATAACGTGGGTTGCCGTTTTGCCCGCCAAGTCCTTTCGGCACTACCACACGCACCTTGTCCGCTGCAATCAGCGGGGCGAGCCAATCTTGCATCTGCCGTTTCGTTACTCCAAAATGCCTTGCAAGCTGCCCCGTCCGCATCCACGCCGTGCCGTTCTGCTGGTGGTCCTGCTCATCTTGGATGGACGCGCGCATAATGGCAACGGTTTCGGCCTGCATGGCGGCTATTTGGTCGAGTACGTCCACCTTGCCCAACGCATTGGCGGGCACCGCATCAGCTGCTTTGCGTATGCGTGCGGTGGCTTCTGCTTTGACGTACGCACTCATGCCTTAGCTCCTTTCCCTGTGCTCTGGTTGCCGCTCTTGCGCGCGGCATCCCACGCGGCTATGTCGCGCTCCAACTTCCTCCAATCTTCCTCTGTGCCCTCTTCATCGAATGCGGGGCGGTTCGAGAATGGAGGTCCAACGGCGTACTGTTCAAGCAAGGCAACCCTGCCCGCAAGGTTGTCCACGATATTCCAAAGCTCTTCGAGCGTTCGGTGCTTGATTTCGCTCCTGACATTGGCCACCCAGTCGCGCACTTTATCGCGGTCGAATAGGTACACCTTGCGCTTCAGCTTTGTCACACATTCGGCAACGGGTAGCCCTTGCCGCACCCAGTTGCAAACAGTCTGCGCCGTAACGCCGTAAATGCTTGCAACCTCCCGTGATGATAATAGTTGTTTGCTCATATACGGCAATTTTACAAAAAAATATCTTTGCAAAAAAAGTGCCAAGTTGTGGGCTAAAAATGGCACTACTTTTTCCCATCCGTTCCATTAACTACGGCGATTATTGGCATTTTTGGCGGCATCACGGAATAGGGCTGCTGACAAAAAACGCCCCACTCCACGGCGGGAATGGGGCGGCTCTTGGTCTTGGTGTCCTTGGTCTTTGGTCAGGGCGTGTGCGGGCATCCACCCGCTTTCAGGAAAGCGTCGAACGTGTCAGCGTCCACGCGCTGCATCGGCTTTTCCCCACGGACGCGGAATGTGCGCACCTGTACCATGCCGCACCGCGCCCCATCGTCAATGAGCCGCTGCGCCGTGTTGCGGGAGAGCGTGTACCGTTTCATGAGCTCATCACGCTTAACCCACTTGGCGGCGGTGCCCTTGGCTGCGGGCTGCTGCATGGCCACCACGGCGCGGCGAATATCGCGCACCATGGCCGTGATTAGGTCAAGTTGTTCCTGCTGCTGTTCGAGTATGCCCATGATTGCGGCGGGGGTGGCTTCTGCGTGGATGGCGTGCGAGCTATGCGGCGGGGGTGGCTGACCTGCGCGCCCTAGCCTTGCGTTTCTTCGCACGCTCTGCCAGCCATGCGCGTTCCTCCGCTTTGACGTTCTGCGCTGCTTCACGTTGTACTTTTTCATGAATGGCGGCAATTATGTACTTGAACAGATAATCTATGCAGGGTTGCCCCTTTTCCTGTGCTTGTTCAAGTATAAATTGCACTTCCAGGCTGTTCTCGTTGGCTTCTATGGTTATTGTCATTTTCGTTTCTGGTTATGGGTTGATTGCTGACGTTTGCCCGCATCAGCGGCGGGAAGTGGTTGCTCATCTGTGGTAGGCGTAGCAGGGGGCTCATTAATCGCGGCGAGCATAAATAAAACATGCAATTGTCCAAAATCATTAAGCGTAAGGTCTGGGCGTGCGGCTCTCATCCTGGATGGTGTGGTGTACCCTGTTTGCATGCAGCACGTCATAACGCCCGCCGCCCTGCCCGCAAGCACGTCGTGGGGCGTGTCGCCAACATACAAGACGCTTTCAGGGGGAAGCCCCATCTGCTGCAAGTACAGCGGCAAGTCCGCTATCTTGTCCATGTGCCCGCCGCTGATAATCTTCGCACCCTTAAAATACCTTGCAAGCCGTATGTACCGCAGTTGGCGGCCTATCACGCTCCTTTGCTCTTCGGCAAATATGCGGATGGAGATACCTTGCTCATGTAGGTAGTTCGCCAACATGATGGCACATGGTAGAGACCTCACCGTATGCTCTGCGTTCTCGTTTAGCATGCGCGCCTGCTTGTACAGCTCCCGCACGCGCTCCGCATCAGCTCTAGGGAATTGCTGCTTGTAGTAGTCGGCCAGCGGTAGGCAGTCGGTTTCTAGTAGTTGCCTTTCATCAAGCTGCTTCATGCCAAGTTTGCGCCGTACAAAATTGGTGATTGAAGCGAGATAGGTAAGGTCATCACAAAGTGTTCCGCTCCAGTCAAAAATCACGGTTCTCACCTGCCGCAAGGCGGGCAACTTTTCATAGATGGCTGCTAATGGTTCATTACTCATGGTGATATGGTGGGGTTAGGTGCCCGCGGTTACCCGCGCGGGCGGCGGGAAGCTGTTGCATGCTCATGCGGTGGCAGGATATGCGGGAAGGCCCGCACTTGGCGCGGCGGGGGTCTCCACGGCGGCGGCCAGGGCATCCGCAAGGCGGGCGCGCTGCGCCATGGTGGCCGTGTAATATCCGCGTTCCACTTGCTCCGAGCTGTGCCCCACGGCATCACGCACCATATCGGCGGTGAATGCGGGATTGTTTCGCAGTACAGTCACGGCGGCATGGCGTATGCTGTGGAAGCTCTTGGAGCTCATGCGGTGCCGCCTGCCGCTCTTGGCATCTCCGAGTGTGTCCGAGATAATGCCCATGGCGCGCAAGATGGACGTGAAGCGGCTGGAGATTGTCGCGCTGTGGTTGACTGCGTACTGTGCGGCCATGGTGGGGAATATGTACCCGCTGCGCTCTCCCTCCGCATCCTGTGCGGCGCGGATGGCCAGCAGGCGGGCACGCAAGGGGGCAGGGATGGCGAGCGCGCGGGGTTGCCCCGTCTTGATTTCCTTGGCTATGTAGATAATGCCCGCGCCCATGTCTACGGCATCCCAGCGCATCATGCACACGTCCGAGAGACGCAAGCCCATACAGTACCATGAAACGGCCACCATGTCGCACCATGGCGCGGGGGCTTCATCAATGAGCCTGTGAATTTCGGCGGGGGTGAACGGCTCCCGCTTTGTGGATAGGGCGGCATTCGTGCCAGCTGCGGCGGCGTATTCCTCCCGCACGTTCACGCTGTGCATAGGGTTCTTGGTCAGTATATCATCCACGTTCACGGCCTGATTGAATGCGGCTGAAATGTAAATGCGGTACTGTTTCACCGTAGCACGGGCAATGTTGCCGCCTTGCGCCGCCCATTGGATAAACTTGCGGCACACCTGCGGGGTGATGGTGTCAAGGCGGGCATCGGCACCATCTTCGAGAAATTGCAGGAAAAGGGCGTGCGAGCGGGCGCGGTTGCCCTGGGAACGGTCTTTTTTGCGGGCTTCGATAGAAGCAAGATACTCCCGCACAGATGGCATGTTGTCACATACCCCCTGCGCTTCGGCTACGGCGCGCAAGGCATCCATGGCGCGCGTCAAGGGAGTTTCCCCCTTGGCTGCGGCCTCAATCGCATCGGCTGCCTGCTGTGCCAGCTTCGCGGCCTGCTTCGCGCTGATACCTCGACCGCCTGCCGCCTTTATGCCTGTACCCTTGCGGTAACGCTTCCCGTTCATCATCCATCGGGCTTCATAGGTGCCACGCCTGTTGAATATCCATGCCATGACTTTTCTCTGTGGTTATCGGTTCTCCCGCATGAGTGGGGCGGTGTGGACTTGGTGCCCCTGAATGTGCCCCTAAATGGTGCCCCTGCGGGTGCCCCCAATATATCCACGGCAATTCCTGCATGTCAACGTCAATCCGCGCGGTTCTAGGCTTGCGGGGTAGGGCTTCCCCGCGTTTCCTGCTCTTTATACGCTACCACAGACGGGACTCGAACCCGTACAGCCTATACAGCCGGGAGATTTTAAGTCTCCTGCGTCTACCATTCCGCCACTGTGGCCTGGGAGTTGTACGGGGAAAATTGAAACACAAAAGGGGCAGGGAAGCAAGGCGAATCTTGGTGGTCATGACGCGCCGCAGGCGCGCGTATTAAGCTCTTCCGAAGGGAAGAGCGTTCCCGCAGGGACGATAGCCTCGGGTGAAACCCGTGGGCAACCACCCTGGCGCGCCTCTAAACCGACCCCCGCCGAATGGCGGGGTGGATGACGCCTCCCGTTGCACGTTTCTCGCCGTCATTACTGCCAAAATCCAAAGAGGGCGGCTCCACTATCCCGTTGCACGGCTCGGAACCTTCAAGATGTGCTTTGCGTCAAAATCCATTGGGGTCACAAGTGGGCTTTAGCAAACACACCGCATAAAAAGATTGAACACTTTTGCCGCGCCGCGTGTCTACTTCCATGTGGCCCGCGAGTGCGGGTTCTTGTTTGGCAAGAGATTCATTATTTTTGTTTTTGTGTTGGTTTAAACCAGCGGACGTTGTGAAACGTCCGCCGGTTCACTTTAACCACCCCCGCCAAGCCGCTTGTCCTGTGGGTTCGCGGGCATTTGAGCACACTTTGCGGCAAGGGTTGCACATGCGCGTGCCAAACGGGCGCGTTCCTTCGCAAAAACGCCCGCAATTTTGCCGGAAATCTCACCGGAAGGGCAGGGGATGCCCCAATTTGTGCCCGCGCAAAGCCCGCCGCCATGCGGGTTCGCGGACTTTTTGCAAAAAAAGTGAAAAATTTGCAAAAATTGGCTTGACGTTTCAAATCCGTTCAGGTAAAATGTGCCCACGCCCTTTATCAGGGCAGCCCGAAAAGGCAGCGGCGGTTCAAGCGAACCGAAAGCCGCGGCAAGGCCGGGCGAGGCAGTTTTCCAGGACACGGACTTTCCGTGGCGCCCATGAACCGCTGGGAAGCGGGTTCGCCGGCTCTCTTCAGTTATACCACAAGAGACCTTGCCGGGAGGGGGTGCCGGAGAGGATAA
>JAZLHB010000117.1:0-6709 GCA_045616565.1 Akkermansia sp.
GCGGTTGTTTCTACAATATGTCTCGGTGGCACGCCACCCCGTCAACTCCAAGGCTGGTATTATGTTCACAACCAATTCTAGCACACGAGTCTAGGGGGGCGTGCCGCTTTTCTGCTCCGCTACAAATCTGCCGGAGTGCCAGAAAAGCGGCTCTATTTTTGGGATTCCTTGGGGTTTCGGGAGAAAAAAGCGCAGTTTTGAAAAAAATCCAAAAAATTTTGAACACTTTCCCCGCCGGCCGTGTCTACCCTTCATAAGCCCTGAGTGGGGCAAAGCTGTTGAGACAGTTTTTTCATGTAGTTTGTTTTTGTTTGGCCGGCGGGCGCTGAAAGGCGTCCGCCGGTTTTTTTGTATCGCGAGAGGGTAGAGCGGGCCCATGCGCGCGGCATGACGTTTTGGCGGGCTTTACAAGTGCGGGGAAATGGGGGTACAATGCGGCGCGTTATGTTGCAGCTGTTGCAGAGGGGCAGCGCCCTGCTCTCACGCTACACCTCGCCCTTTGTCATAGCGGCGGCGGTGGTGGCCTTCTTTGTGCCGGGGGCGTTCTCCTGGGTGCACGGGGACACGCAGACGGCCATCCTGGGCGTGGTGATGCTCACCATGGGGATGACACTGCGCCCGGAGGATTTCCGCATGCTGGCCAGGAGGCCGCTGGATATCTTCATCGGTGCCTGCGCGCAATACACCATCATGCCGCTGGTGGCGTTCCTGCTGGTGCATTTCTGCGGGTTGCCGCGCGGCATAGCGGCGGGGCTCATCCTGGTGGGATGCTGCCCCGGCGGTGTCTCCAGCAACATCATGAGCTTCCTCTGCAAGGGAGATGTGGCCTTCTCCGTGGGCATGACCACCGCCTCCACCCTGCTGGCGCCCCTGCTCACGCCGCTGCTGGTGCTCTGGCTGGCGGGTGAGAATATCGATGTGGATGCCTGGGGCATGTTCCAGAGCATCCTGCTGGTCACCATCCTGCCCGTAGCCCTGGGCGGCATCGGCAATGCCGTGTGGGGGCAGGCGCAGCGCTACCGGGATATCTGCCAAGTGATGCCGGGACTCTCCGTGATTGGGCTGGCGCTCATTGTGGGTGCGGTGGTGGCGGCCCACGGCGCACGCTTCTTCAGCGCGGGGGTGCTCATCTTCATCACCGTCTGTGCACACAACTCGCTGGGCTACGCGCTGGGGTACCTGGTGGGCCGCCTCACCCGCATGAGCCGGCCCAAACGCCGCACCATCGCCATTGAGGTGGGCATGCAGAACGCCGGGCTGGCCACCGTGCTGGCCGGCAAGCATTTCCCCCTCCTGCCGGAGGCTGCCGTGGCCTCTGCCATCTGCTGCGTGTGGCACTCCATCACCGGCACCCTGCTGGCCGGATTATTCAACTGGGTGGATGCGCGGCGTGAAAAGGGCAAGCGCTGACCATCGGGCACCAATGAGCCCTGCGGTAGCGAAAAAAGGCGGCGCCGTGAAATGATTATCCTTGACTCGCGCGCGTGCGTGGGATTACAATCCAGCGGCGCAAACCACGCCGCGATACAACCATGGAACCGATTTACGAAGGCAAAGCCAAGAGACTTTACACCACCGAAGACCCGAACGTGCTCCGCATGGAGTACAAGGACTCCGCCACCGCTTTCAACGGCGAGAAGAAGGAGGACTTCGAGAACAAGGGCCGCTTCAACAAGGCCATCACCCTCATCATCTACAACATGCTCGAGGAAAAGGGCGTGAAGACGCACCTGGTGAAGGATATGGACGACATCAACCTGCTGGTGAAGAAGGTGTCCATCATGCCCCTGGAGGTGATTGTGCGCAACGTGGCCGCCGGCTCCTTCTCCAAGCGCATGGGCGTGGCGGAAGGCACTCAGTTCACCAAGCCGATCGTGGAGTTCTCCTACAAGGACGACGCGCTGGGCGATCCGTTCATCAACGACGACTACGCCCGCGAGATGGGTGCCGCCTCCGAGGAGGACAGCGCCTACATCAAGAAGATGGCCCTGCTCATCAACGAGACCCTCAAGGAGTTCTTCCTGAAGGCCAACCTGCGCCTCATCGACTTCAAGATCGAGTTCGGCCGCCTCTCCACGGACCCGAGCCAGATTGTGCTGGCGGACGAGATTACGCCGGACACCTGCCGCCTGTGGGATGTGGAAACGAACGAGAAGATGGACAAGGACCGTTTCCGCCGCGGCATGGGCGGCTTCATGGAGGCCTACGCAGAAGTGCTCAAGCGCCTGCAGAAGTAAGCCTGCAAGATTTTGCCGCTCCACTCCCCACGGGGTGGGGCGGCTTTCACATACACCCGTTTCACCTAACCAGAACCAACGTATCATGACGCTCACCCTTGAAGTGTTCAGCCGCTTCCAATCCGCCACGGATGCCAACAAGCTGCTCTACACACCCATAGCAGACAAGCTCACGTACAACCACACGCGCCTCTACACCGTGGAGTGTGAGGGCGACACCGCCGCCGCACGCGACTACATGCACCGCGTGCTGGTGGATGAAATCTCCCAGCAGGTGCAGGACGACGGCACACCCGCGCTCAGCGGCGAGCTCTTCTGCATCTCCTACGGCATCAAGAAGGGTGCGCTGGATCTGGAGAAAGAGGCTATCCTGGCCAACTACCGCGGCCGCAAGGGCCTGCCCTTCACCATCACCGCGCTCACCATCACCCAGAAGGTATACGTCTTCGGCCAAGGCGACAAGGAGGCCCTCGCCGCGCGCTTCTGCAGAGACGTGTGCAACCCCGCCATCCACACCTGGAGCGTCAAGTAACCGCCAACCACAGATTCACCCATGACATACCGAACGATACCCGTGCGCCCGCTCAGCGAGGCGGAGCTCACCCAGCTGAGCCAGGACATGAAGCTCTCCCTCTCCACGGAGGACATGCTGGTGGTGCAGCAAATCTTCAATGAAATCGGCCGCGAGCCCACGGACGTGGAGCTGGAGGTCATTGCCCAGACATGGTCGGAGCACTGCAAGCACCGCATCTTCGCCGCCACCGTGCAGCACACCGTGGACGGCAAGACGGAGGAAATCAAAAGCATGTACAAGACCTTCATCCAGCGCCCGTCCAAGGAAATCATGGCGCGCAAGCCCGGGTTTGTGCTCAGCTGCTTTGTAGACAACGCGGGCTTCATCAAGCTGGACGACAAGCTTTCCGTGTGCCTGAAGGCGGAAACGCACAACCACCCGAGCGCGATTGAGCCGTACGCCGGCGCAAACACGGGCCTGGGCGGCGTGATACGCGACATCCTGGGAGCCGGCAAGGGTGCCAAGCCCATCGCCAACCTGGATGTGTTCTGCTTCGGCGCGCCGGACACGCCGCAGGAAATGGTGGAGGGGCACAACATCATCCACCCGCTGGGCATCATGCGCGGTGTGGTGCACGGCGTGCGCGACTACGGCAACCGCATGGGCATTCCCACCACCAGCGGCGCCATCCAGTTCGACCCCACCTACATCTACAACCCGCTGGTGTTCTGCGGAACGGCCGGCGTGATTCCGCAGAGCGACATTGCCAAGGAGATGAAGCCCGGCCTGGCCGTGGTGGTCATCGGCGGCCGCACCGGCAAGGACGGCCTGCACGGCGCCACCTTCTCCTCTGCCGCCATGGGCGAGGACTCCCACGCGGAGGACCAGCAGGCCGTGCAGATCGGCAACCCCATTGAAGAGAAAAAGACGCTCGACGTCATTCTGGAGGCCCGCGAGCGCGGCCTGATTGAATTCGTGACGGACTGCGGCGCAGGCGGCTTCTCCTCCGCTGCGGGCGAGATGCTTTCCGAAACCGGCGGAGATGTCTTCCTGGAGCGCGCCCCGCTCAAGGAAACCAACATGCTCAGCTGGCAGATCTTCCTTTCCGAATCCCAGGAGCGCATGGTGCTCGCCGTCAAGAAGGAGAACCTGGATGAGCTGCAGAAGCTCGCCGACACCTTCCAGACCGAGATGACCATCCTCGGCGAGTCCAACGACAGCGGCGTCCTCCGCGTCTGGCACAACGGCGAGCTCGTCTGCGAGCTGGACAACTCCAAGCTGCACGACGCCCCCACCAAGCACCTCACCTCCGTCTTCACCGCCCCGCCCGCCAAGACCGGCCACGCGCTGGACGACAGCCACCTGGCGGACGACTTGAAGGAGCTCTTCGGCGACTTCGCCATCGTTTCCCGCGAGCCCATCATCCGCGAGTACGACCACGAAGTGCAGGGCAACACCGTGCTCAAGCCGCTCGCCGGCGCCACGGCGGATGCCCCGCAGGACGCCTCCGTCATCGATATCGACGGCTCGGAGAAGCTGATGTCCCTGGCCCTGGCCATATTGCCGGAATGGGGCAAGAAAGACCCGTTTGCCATGGGCACGGGCACGGTGGACGAGACTGTGCGCCAGCTGGTGCTGGCCGGCACGAACCCGGACAAGATTGCCCTGCTGGACAACTTCTGCATGGGCAACCCGGAGGAGCCGACCGAACTGGGCCGCATCGTGGAATGCGCCAAGGGCATCCGCGAGGCCGCCCTGGCATACGGCGCCCCCTACGTCTCCGGCAAGGATTCCTTCTACAACTACTTTGAGACGGAAGACGGCCCCGTGAACATCCCCGTCACCTTCCTCTGCTCCGGTTTCGGCGTGGTGGAAGACCCGGAGCACGTGCGCGGCGCCTCCCTGCGCCGCAGCAACAGCGTCATCTTCATGGTCGGCAACACGGAGGACGAGATGGGTGCCAGCGTCTACGCCCGCATCAAGGGCATTGCAGACGCCAAGGTGCCGCAGACCGACTGCGCCAAGAACTACACCCTCTACAAGGCGTACTACGAGAACGCGCTCACCAAGGGCCTTGTGCTTTCCGCGCACGACCTCTCGGAGGGCGGCCTGGCCGTGGCTGCGGCGGAGATGGCATTCTCCGGCAAGGGCGGCATCTGCATCAACCTGGACAAGCTGCCCACCGAGGGCGGCTGGAAGAACAACGCCGTGCCCTGCTTTGCAGAAAGCACCGGGCGCTTCCTGGTGGAGGTGGACGAGGATATGGCGACCGAGTTCGAGGCGGCCATGCAGGGCTTCCCCTGCGCCCGCGTGGGTTCCGCCACGCAGGACGGCAAGCTCACCCTCACCGTCAAGGGTGCCACCGTGCTCTCCGCAGACATCCAGGACCTCAAGCACATCTGGAAGCACGGCCTCACCCCGTATTATTAAAATAGTACCTAGTAAATAGTAAATCAGATTATGCCTCACGCACTTCTCCTCAAATACCCCGGCACCAACTGTGATGTGGAAACCGCGCGCGCGCTCAACGCCGCCGGCTTCTCCACCCAGGTGCAACCCATCGCCACCGCCACGCAGGAGCACGTCTCCAAGGCGCAGCTCATCGTTTTCTCCGGCGGCTTCTCCTACGGCGACTACGTGATGAGCGGCCGTCTCGCCCAGCTGGAAACGGAACGCTTCCTCGGTGATGCCATCCGCAAGCACTACGACAACGGCGGCTTCCTCTTCGGCATCTGCAACGGCTTCCAAATCCTCACCAAGCTCGGCATCCTGCCCAAGGCCTCCCTCATCTGGAACAAGAGCGAGCGCTTTGAATGCATGTGGGACAAGCTGGTGCGCGTGGCCAAGAACAGCCCGTACACCACCTACCTGCCGGATGAGTTCGAGCTTCCCTCCGCACACGCGGAAGGACGTCTCGTCACCGAGCCCGGTGACGCCCAGAAATACCTGGATAACGGCTGCGTGGCCCTGCAGTACGCAGACAACCACAACGGCTCCGAGCTCCGCATCGCGGGCCTGCAGGACCCCACAGGCCGCGCCATGGGGCTCATGCCGCACCCGGAGCGTTTCCTGAAGCCCCGCCACCACTACGACCCCGACTGGGCCGGCGATGCCGACTGGGGCTGGGGCTACTACTTCTTCAAGGGCGCGTTCGATGCGCTGAAGTAAGGCGGGGCGAGCCCGGGGACTACGCCTGCGCCGCCTTGTTGCGCAAGGCTGCCCTGCATGCCCCGCACATCAGCCTCGGGCTGCTTCCCCGCAGCTAGCACGGCAATCGAGTAGGGGGGCTTTCGCCCCCCTCTCACACCACCGTACGTGCCATTTATGGCATACGGCGGTTTCAGAGACAGAGTCACGCAACTTCCTGCGTTCCGCTATGTTTCACTCCTCGCCGCTCACATTTGTGGCTCCCGCTTGAGCGTAGTATCGGGAATTCCACCCTCAACCTCGCTCCTGTGGGCTCTCCCATCTCAGGGAGTCTCTTCTCTGTCACTCCGTGCAACCGAGATTCGTGCTGCGGACTGTCTCTGATTCAGCCCTTCCCGCCGGGGTTGTTCGGTTTGGCGGTACTATGGCCTCTGCTGACTCCCTGCAGACGGACTGCTCCGCAGCCCTTTCGGGCTTTAGCAGGGTCTCACCGAATATGAATACGCTACTTTCCTCCCGCGCCGCCTGCATCTACCTTATGGACTCTTGATGATGTATCGGATTTCGGCACTTTCGGCAACCACGTCCGTCCATCCGGCCTTGTATGCAGTTCCTGTTCGTGCAGTCGGGATTTCCCCTCGAACTTCCTTTCCCACGGGGCGTTGCCGCACCGCAGCTGTTCTTCAGGTTTGAGATTCCGCATCATCACGGTTCCTTGTGGACTTTCACCACAGTTCGCATATCGCGTCGGTCGTACCCAAAAAAAGACCCGCAAAAGGCGGGCCTTTTTTTGCGCTAAAGGCCACAAGAT
>JAZLHB010000118.1:0-33363 GCA_045616565.1 Akkermansia sp.
GCGGCTCACGCTGGAAGGCAAGGCGGGGCAGTCTCCGCCCACGGTGCAGGATTTCCGGCAGTGCATGAACCGCTTGATGGGCAGCGTGGAGAGCTTGCGCAGCACGCGGCTTGGCCAAATGGACACGCGGCAATGCACGGAAATCTTGGAGACGGGCTTCCCCAGCCCCACGCGGCGGCACAAGGCGCGCGCATGCCTGTCCGTGCTCTTTCAAACGGGAGTGCGGCAGGGCTGGTGCAAGGACAATCCGGTGAAAGGCACGCAAGCGCCGCGCATCCGTGAAAAAACCATAGTACCGCTGCGTCCGGAAGAGATAGAAAAGCTGCTGCGCACAAGCTGGCAAAGGGAACACCGCGCCTGCCGCCCTGCGCTGGCGCTCATGCTGTACGCCGGCATACGCCCGCAGGAGGTAACGCGGCTCACCTATGCGTGCATCGACACGGAGGCGGCGGAGCTCACCGTGCCGCCGCGCCACTCCAAAACGGGCGGCGGGCGCTGCATACCGCTGTGCCCCAACCTGCGCGCCATGCTGGAAGAAACGGGACCGCAGGCCCCGGAGCAGCCCATCTGCCCGCCCAACTGGATCAACCGCTGGCGGGAGCTGCGCCGGGAAGCCGGATTCACGGAATGGCAGCAGGACGTGCTGCGCCACACCTTTGCCAGCTACTTTGCCAAGGCATACCGCGACCTGCCCACGCTGCAGCTCTACATGGGGCACCGGGATGTGAACCTGCTGCTCACGCGCTATGTGAACCTGCAGGGCATCAGCCGGGATGCGGCGCTGCGCTTCTTCGGGGAGAACAGCAAAGTGCGCCGCGCCTACCTGGGGCAGGCGCGGCGCCACGCTGTACCGCTGGCGGGTTGACACCCGCAGGGCTATGCGAATTACCGCAAGTCAATCGTGCCATGCACAGCTTCAGCTCTCATGAAAAAAATACCGCCTGCTATTCCGGGCAGACGCGCAATAAAGATTTGCAACGCATCGGAGGAGCCGTTGTGTTATTAGGACAGCTATGACGCCAGCCGCGGTCAGCCCTGGGATAAAACGCCAAGGAGAAAATGCGAGCGATTGCATTCTTAACCTTGGCGGCAGCCCTTTGCGGGGATGCGTGGCAGCAACTGCCGGCTCCCTACAAGCCTCCGGCGGGGGAGCGTCACCACGCGCTGCACCGGCAACTTCTTTGACAAGAAGTAGCGGCCCGCGCGGTTACTGCGGGCGGTCTTCCAGCTGCTTGTCCTCCTCCTTGGAAGGGGTCGGGGTGCAGTTGCGCATGGGGCGTTCCTGCCCGGCGGTGGCGTCTTCCCCCGGCAGGTTGTCTGTGCGGCGGCAGATGGCGGCGGTGATGAAGGCCACGGCGATGCCGAGAACACCTATGTCATCCAGCCAGCCGATGACGGGCATGACATCCGGCAGGAAATCCGCGGGCCAGACGGCGTAGAGAACGGCCAGCGCGGCAATGATGCAGTTGCGCGGGGTGAGCAGGGAGCCCTTCATGTGCTGCGCGGCCGTGCCGGCGCGCTGCCCTGCGGGTTTGCCGCGAAACAGGCGTGCCAGCAGCTCCGGGAGCGCCAGCAGGCAACCGCCCTTGTCAGGTGTTGTGCTCATGGCTACACTGTATACACCGCCCGCCGGAAATGGCAACACGAAAGCGCGGCTGTTGCGTCATGCACGCCTGGTGCGGCCTACCGCACCAGGTGTTTGGCACCGGGCACATTGAGACGGCGGGATTCCGCGGCATAGCCGAAAGAACCCTCGTCCGCGCGGTTCTCGTTGGCGCGCACATGGTGCATGCGGGGGCCGTTGCGCAGATAGGCCACAATACCGCGGCCGATGGCGCGCGCGTAGCGGCGGGCGTTGGCATCATCCGCCAGAAAGGCGGCGTGGCCGCGGTTGTTGAGGAAGGCGGCCTCCACTACGGCGGCGGGAATGCCGGAGTCGTCGCACGCGTTCATCCAGGAAGCGGAGCGGTCCGCGTCCACATAGCGCACCTGCACGCCGCAGCCGCGGCCGCCGTTGGGCATGCCGTGGTTGAGAATCTCCGCGTTGAGCGTGTTGGCAATGGCGTTCCCCAGCGGGCGGCCGTTGTAGCGGTTGCAGATGATGATGCTGGGGGAGGCGCCGTTCGTCCACCCGCCGGAGCTGTTGTGGTGGAGGAAGACCACGGCTGCGGCACGGCGGTACACGGCGTAGTCTGCGCTTACCACGCCACTGCCCACGCGGTCCGGGTGGTAGCGTGAGGGGTAGCGCTCCCCGCCCCTGCCGGGCTTGCGCAGGTGCACCACGCCGGCGCGGCGGGCGTACTGCGCCAGCTCCGGGGAGAGAGTGTTGCCGTTGCCGCGGTTGCACACGGTGCAGCCGTACCCGGCCTTCTCAATCTCCCGCTTCACATCGTAGGAATACTTGTACCAGAAGCGGCATTCCTCCAGGGAGCTGCCGTCTGCCAGCCGCCCCGGGGTGGCCGCGCCGGGGCTTTCCATGCAGTGGCCGATATCCAGCACCACCACACCGGAGGAGGAGCCGCCGGTTCCCACACCGGAGCAGCCGCCCAGCGCCAACGCGGCCGCCGCTGCGGCCAGGATATGCTTCAACCTGATCATGGCAATACAGATGGTTCAAAAGGCTATTCCCCCTCGTCCGCCTCATCCGGGATGCGGGGAACAAAGCGCATGAGCTCCGCCACAAAGCTGAGCGGCACATCACCGGTGGGGCCGTTTCTGTTCTTGGCGAGCAGGAGATTGGCGCGCTGGCCGGCCTCGTTGCGCTGCTCCTCGTTCTCCGCGTAGTACGCCATGCGGTAGAGCAGGCCGATCATGTCGGCATCCTGCTCAATGGCGCCGGATTCACGCAGGTCGCTCATCATGGGCACGCCCTTGGACTTGCCGGGGCGGTTTTCCGGGCCGCGGTTGAGCTGGGCAAGGACGATGATGGGGAGTTCCAGCTCCTTGGCCAGGTTCTTGAGGCCGCCGGAGATTTCCGCGATTTCACGCTCGCGGCTGTTCTGGGCCTGCTTGGTGTGGGAGCGCATGAGCTGCAGGTAGTCGATGCCGATACAGGCCAAATCCGGGTGCTCGCGCTTCACGCGGCGTGCCTTGGCGCGCAGCTCGGAGATGGAGATGCCGGCGGTGTCGTCGATAATCAGCTGGGAGGCCTGCAGCAGGCGCACGGCATCCGTGATTTTCTTGAGCTCGCCCTTCTTCATGCCGGAGCGCTTGAGCATGATTTCCTGCTTGCTGATGCCGCTCAGGGAGAGGATGAGACGCTCCACCAGCTGGGTGCTGGGCATTTCACAGGAGAACATGAGCACCGGCTTCTTTTCACGGATGATCAGGTGCTCAATGATGTTGAGCATGAAGGAGGTTTTGCCCATGGAGGGGCGCGCCGCCACCACGAACAGCTCGCCCGGCTTCAGGCCGTTGCACATGATGTCGAGCTTGCCGTACCCGGTGGAGAGGCCCTGCAGCTTGTCCCCACCCTTGATCAGCCTGCCCATGGCGTCCATGAAGGTCTTGATATCCTGCTTGAGGCTCCACTGCTTCTTGCCGGCCTCCGTGTCCTGGCGGATTTTGAGCACATCCTGCTCGGTCTGGTCCAGGAGCTGGGCTACCTCCATTTCGCTGGTGTAGGCGGCGGCGGCGGCGGTGGTGGAGGTGTGTACGATGCAGCGGCGGATGTACTTCTCGCGCAAAATCTCCAGGTGGTGGTTGAAAAGCGCCGCGCTGGAGGCAAAGGCGTACACATCCATAAGCCCGGGATGCCCGCCCACGGCCTCCAGCAGGTTGCGGTCCGTGAGCACCTGCGCCACGGATGCCACGTCCAGGGACAGCCCGGCGTCATAGCGCTCCGCAAACACGTTCCACAGGATGCGGTGGGAGGGAATGTAGAAATAATCTTCCGTCACCCCCTCCTGGATGCATTGCGGAATGATGTTTTCCGGGTCCACGCTCATCATGGAGAGCAGGCTCTTCTCCAAATCCGGGGCCTGGGGCATCACCAGGTTCTCCCGGTCCTTCACCGTGCTTGCCGCCGCCTTCAAATCCGGCTTGTCCTCTTTCTTTTCGCTAGTAGCCATGGGTGGGTGCATCCTATCCCATCCCACGGCAGGGGGCAAGCGTGTTTTTTGCAAAAAAAATCCACCCTAGGGGCAGCGCGTGCCGCAGCATGCCGGGGTGCATTTCCGCGTCATGTTTTCCTTAACTTTTCCGAACCACTTGGCGGCTGGGTGTTTTTTCCTTGTAAGATGGGGCGGCAGGGGGTAGGATGGCGGTGAGCAGGGCCGCGCCCTGAACGCATCATCACCATGAAAACACTCATCACCAACGCTCATGTCATCTCCCCGGGTTTGGACCTTCCGGGGGCCTCCGTGCTGATTGAAGGCACCAAGATTGCGGCCGTGTACGCCAACGGGGAAACACCCGCCGCAGACAAGACCATTGATGCCGGCGGCAACATGCTGCTGCCGGGCTTTGTGGACATCCACTCGCACGGCGCGGGCGGGTGCGACACCTGCGACTGCAAGGTGGAGAGCATCCGCACCATTGCAGACTGCAAGATGAAGGAGGGCGTGACCACCTGGCTGCCCACCACGCTCACGCTGGGCACCAAGACGCTCATGGACGTGTGCGCCAGCGTGAAGGAGTACGCCGCCTCCCCCAACGGCTCCAAGACCCCCGGCGTGCACCTGGAGGGGCCGTACATCAACCCCAAGCAGTGCGGCGCGCAGAACCCCGCGTTTGTGCGTCCCGCAGACATAGGGGAAGTGGATTCCATCCGCGCCATCTACCCGGTGCTGCTGATTTCCCTGGCCCCGGAAATGCCTGGAGCGGTGGAATTCATTGCCCAGGCGGCAGAGCGCGGCATCACCTGCTCCGCCGGCCACTCCGCCGCCAAGCATGAGGAGTTCGTGCGCGCCAAGGCCGCCGGCCTCAAGCACCTCACCCACTTCTGCAACCAGATGAGCCCCCAGCACCACCGTGAAATCGGCCTGGTGGGCTCCGGCATGCTGGACCAGGAAATCAAGATTGAAATCATCTGTGATACCATCCACCTGTGCGCGGATATGCTCAACCTCACCTTCACCAACAAGAGCCCGGAGCAGATGATCATGGTCACGGATTCCCTGGCCTGCTCCTGGATGCCGGACGGCCCCGGCCAGCTCGGCGGCCTGCCCATCATGGTGAAGGACGGCGTGGCCCGCCTGGAATCCGGCAACCTGGCCGGCTCCACCCTGCGCTACGCCAAGGGCTTGCGCAACGTGTGGAAGATTACCGGCCTGCCGCTCTGCCAGCTGGTGAAGGCCACCTCCTGGAACCAGGCGCAGAGCCTCGGCCTGCACGACCTGGGCAAGATAGCCCCCGGCTACACGGCGGACCTGGTGCTGCTGGACCCGGAGTTCGAGACCCTCAAGACCATCATCGACGGCGAGGTGCGCTACGAAGCGTGACAACCGCAAACTGCATTCCATCCCATGAAAACGATTCTGGCAAACCTGATACCCGCCGTGTGCGCATGCGTGTGCCTGGCGGAAGAACCGGCGCAGGAGCAAATCACCATGCGCGAGGGCGAGACCGTGACGCGCGTGCTGGACGGCAACCCCACCACGGGCTACCTCTGGAAGGCGGAACAGCTTCCGGAGGATGCCGCCGTGAAGGCGGAAACCGCCGTGCTTCCGGCAGAGAAAAGCAAGCGGCCCCTGTGCGGCGCCCCCAGCCCCACGCAGGTGACCATCACCGCCGTGAAACCCGGCACCGCCACCGTGGTGGTGAACTACGCCCGCCCCTGGGAGAAGGACAAGGAACCGGCCCGGACCGTGCGGTATGAAGTGACGGTGCTGCCCAAGGAATAAGCGCAAAAAAAGCCGCCTCCGGCGACAATTAGGATTAGGATTAAGATTAAGAATTTGCCGCCTAGCTCGCGCGCGCGCGTTGGATTGCCTTCAACACGCGCGCGCGAAGACGGTATGACAAAACGGAATTTTTCCCTTGCCCTTGGCGCAGGTTGGAGTATGCTGGTGGCAAACACAGGATACACGTTATGAAACAAGACAAGGTCATCTTTTTCGATACCACGCTGAGAGACGGCGAGCAGTGCCCCGGAGCCTCCATGAACCTGCGCCAGAAACTGGAAGTGGCGCGCCAGCTGGAGAAGCTTGGGGTGGATGTGATTGAGGCGGGCTTCCCCGTGGCATCGGAGGGCGATTTCGAATCCGTCTCCACGATTGCGCGCACGGTGAAGAAGTGCCGCGTGGCGGGGCTTGCCCGCTGCACGGAAACGGATATCCGCAAAGCGGCGGCAGCCGTGGCCCCGGCGGGAGACCGCGCACGCCTGCACGTCTTCCTGGCCACCAGCCCGCTGCACCGTGAATTCAAGCTCAAGAAGAGCAAGGAAGAGGTGCTGGCCATGGCCGTGGAGGGAGTGAAGCTCGCCAAGAGCCTGGTGGACGATGTGGAGTACTCTGCGGAGGACGCCAGCCGCACGGAGCTGGATTTCCTGGCGCAGGTGGTGGAAGCCGTGATTGACGCCGGAGCCACCACCGTGAACCTGCCGGACACCGTGGGATTCACCACCCCCACCGAGTACGCCGCCATGATTGCCTACATGAAAGAGCATGTGCGCAACATCGACAAGTGCATCCTCTCCGTCCACTGCCACAATGATATCGGCCTGGCCGTGGCCAACAGCCTGGCCGCCGTGCAGGCCGGTGCCCGCCAGGTGGAGGGCACCATCAACGGCATCGGCGAGCGCGCCGGAAACGTGGCTATCGAGGAGGTGGCCATGGCCCTCACCATCCGCCCGGAGGCCCTCGGCTTCGCCAAGGGAGACCAGCCCCACAACCTCAACACCAGGGAGATTGTGCGCACCAGCCGCGTGGTTTCCCGCATGAGCGGCTTGCTCGTGCAGCGCTCCAAGGCCATTGTGGGTGAAAACGCCTTTGCCCACAGCTCCGGCATCCACCAGCACGGCATCCTGGCCAAGCGGGAGACCTACGAGGTCATCGACCCCGCAGAAGTGGGCTGGGGAGCCACGGAGCTGCCGCTCACCAAGCACTCCGGCCGCGCCGCCGTGAAAGCCCGCCTGGAGCGCCTGGGCCACACCCTCTCCAACGATGAGCTCACGCACGTCTTCGAGCGCTTCAAGAAAGTGGGCGACAGCAAGAAATTCGTGTACGACGACGACCTGGCATCCCTGGTGAACGATTCCCTGGACACGCACAACGGCGTGTGGAAGATGTGCCAGATCCAGTTTGTGGCGGGCTCCGCCGCCTGCCCCACCGCCACCGTCACCCTGGAGAAGGACGGCAAGAAGTTCACGGACAGCGCCATCGGCAACGGCCCGGTGAACGCCAGCTTCAAGGCCATAGACCGCATTACGCGCAGCAAGGGCACGCTGGTGGATTTCAACGTGCACGCCACCTCCTGCGGCCAGGATGCCCTGGGTGAAGTCTCCGTGAAAGTGCAGTACGGCGAACGGGAGGACGAACGCCCCGTCTCCGGCAAGGGTGCCGCCACGGATATCATCGAGGCCTCTGCTCGCGCCTACCTCAACGCTCTCAACCGCCACCTCACCCTGAGCAGCATGAAAGCCTGAGGCATGGACGAACCCGTCAAAATCATCGTGGGGCTCGGCAACCCGGGCCGCGAGTACGCGGAAACGCGCCACAACGTGGGTTTCATGGTGCTGGACCGCCTGGCCGCGCGCCTGGGAGCCGTGTGGAAGGCGGACAAGGCGCGCAAGGCGGAGCTAGCCGCCGGGCCCGGCGTGCTGCTGGTAAAGCCGCAAACCTACATGAACGCCTCCGGCGAGAGCGTGGGGCCCATCATGCGCTACTTCAAGTTTGAGCCGGGGCAGGTGTTTGTGGTGTACGATGACATCTCCTTCCCCGTGGGAGCCATGCGACTGCGTGCGGGCGGCTCCGCCGGAGGCCACAACGGCATGAAATCCCTCATCGCCCACCTGGGCACGGAGAAATTCCCGCGCCTGCGCGTGGGCATCGGCGTGCCGGGGCAGAAAAACATGATCGGCCACGTGCTGGGCAAGTTCACGCCGGAGGAGCGCCCCCTGCTGGAGGAAACGCTCGCCAAGGCGGAAGAGGCCGCCTGCACCGTCTTGAAAGAGGGTTTCCAGGCGGCCGCCAACCGCTTCAACGTGAAGAAGGAGAAAAAGCCCAAGCCCGCCCCGGCAGAAACGCCAGGGCAAGAGGCCGCGCCTGAAAATTCGGAGAGCGCAGAGTGACAAGGGGGACCTTGTCCATACCACCATGCGCATACAATGATCGCCCCGCAACTCTGGAGTTGCGGGGCGGCACTGTATGTAGCTGGCCTTGTTTTCCCCAAGGTCAGAAATTGATGCGGTAGCCGAGTGTACCGTTCACATTGGTGTAGCCGCTGCGGATTTCCGCGGACACATCCGCAAAGATGAAGGAGTTGCCGGAGTTCAGCGGAACACTGACGCCGCCGCCGAGCTCCAGGCCGAAATTGCCGGCTTCCTCCGCCTTCATGGATGCCTTGGCGCGGCGTGCCGCAACCATGGCCACATCCGCCTGTGCCTGCGTGTCGCCGGTAATCACCTTGAGAAGCGCGCGGCCCTCAAAGAGGACGCTGTTCTCGTAGGTATCCGGGTCTGTGGCGCTCTGGATGCGGGCACCGGCACCGATGGTGAAGGTGTTGTAGGCCATGTCGTCCACCTTCAGGGCGGCCTCGTTGCCCGTCTCCTCATACCCGCCGATGCTGGCGTGGGCGTATGTGAAGTTGAGCACGGGTTGCAGGGAGGTGCGGCGGCCGATGGCACGCGTGTAGCCCAGCTCGTACATGAAGCCGAAGCCCGTGCCGGTGGTGTCTCCCTTGGTGCCGTACTGGATGCCGGCCTGGTTCACCTTGCGGTCCATGGACACATCCGCGAAGCCGAGGGTGGCCACGAAGGTGTGGGTCCAGGCGCGGCGTGCATAGCGGCCCATGAGGCTCACATACATGGTGTCCAGGTCGCCGTCGCAATTGTCGGCGGCGCAGGAGGCCTGGTAGCTGCCGCGCATGGCGGTGACAGCCAGGGCAGCGGTGAACGAGTTGGTGAAGTCGATGTCCGCGCCCACGGTGCCGCCCCAGCTCTTGAGGTCGTAGCCGCTGTAGGTGCCGTTGTCGCCGAAGTTGATGAAGTTGGCCTCCGCGTTCACCCAGGCGTTCACATAGGGCAGGTTGTTGTGCACCTCGCAAGCGGGCAGGCCCATCACCGTGGTGCGGTTGCGCATGGCGCGCAGCTGGCGGTTGATGTCGTCGTTGAAGGCCAGGCTCACGGGAGCAATGGCGGCTCCGCCCACGGCTGCCGCCAAGTGGTCCAGGGATACCCTGTCCCTAGCCTGCGCCAGCTGGTCCATGCGGTGCAGGATCTGCATGATGGTGCCGTTGGGAGACTTGTTCTGGATCTTCTCCAGGTCATCGCCGGTGAACAGCGTGTCCAGCATATTGGCGCCGGATTTGCCGTTCTCGCTCAGGGCCTGGTCGCGGTAGTAGTGGTAGTCCACAATCTTGCCGTTCATCTTCACGCCGTCGTTCACCACGGAGAGCGTGTACTCGTAGCGGTTGGCGCGCACGGTCTCGGAATCCGGGTGTCCGTTGACGGTGAGCGGGGAGCTTGTGCTCTTTCCGGCCTGCACCAGGTAGTACTCCTTGCCTTCCACCGGATACAGGTAGGTGAAGATGGAGGAGTCCGCATGCACGTCCACGCTTGCATCCGGTGTCACGGATTGGATATCGTGCGCCGTCACGCTCGGGCGCTGCAGGCTTGCAAACTGCAGGGTGATGGAATCCGCGGCCAGGTTGTTCGCCACATCCAGCGTGCTGCCCACGGTAACGCCGGAAGCCGTGAGGTTGCCGATGGCGCTGGGCTGCTGCAGGGTGATGGTACCGGGGGTTGTCAGGGTACCGGTGCCCTGCAGGGAGGTCAGCACGGTGGCACCGGGCTGGTCTATCACCAGGCTGCCCTGGTCAACCCGCAGGGAACCGCCGTCCAGGGACTTGATGTAGCTCTCGTCCGGGCCGTTCACGGTCAGGGTGTAGCCGCCGTTGCCGGTAACATTGTTTGCTGTGAGCTTGGTGAATGCGGTGTCGCCGCCCAGCTTCACATCCTTGGCGGCAAGTGTTCCGCCTTGTGCTGTGCCATGGCCCAGGGTCACGTTTCCGGCATGGATGGTGCCGGAACTCTGCAGGAGGTTCTTGACGGTGAGCGGGGTGTCTCCCAGCTCGATTTCACCGCTGTTGCTCAGGTTGTACACGGTCACGGCCTTGTTGCCGTCCATGGTCAGGGTGCTGTCTGCTTGCACGTCAATGCCGCTGTACTCGGAGAACTTCACCTCCGGGTGGATCAGGGCGCTGCCGTTCTGCACCACAAGGTCGCCGCGCGTCAGGTTGATGGTGTCGCCATCGCCTTTATGGAATTCAAACGCGCCGTTGCGCACCGTCACGCTGAACGCATCCACGTCCTTGTCCAGCGTCACCTCCACGGGTGTGCTGTCCTGCGCAATGAAGAAGGTGCGCGCTCCCTCCTCGTAGGTGGTGAGGGGCTCCCTCTGGGTCGGGCTCTGGGACCACACCTTGTCCGTGTCGTTCCAGTGGCCGCTCGGCCCCAGCCAGTAGCGTGCGGGAGCCTCCTTGTTGGTCAGGTACAGCGTGTTGTCGCGCAGCACCAGGTAGGCGCCGTCCGTCACAAAGCCCGGTGTCACGGAATTCACGTAGGCGTCTGCACGCGTGGCCAGGCCCTCAATGCCGGTCACCACACCCAGTTCAATGCCCGTCACATCCGCCTGGTACAGGCCGTGCGCGTCATCCGCGTGGAACAGCGGAATGCAGTAGCCACCCTCGGATACGGCCGGTGTCACGCCATCCACCCACAGGTTCACCTTGCCCTGCCAATCCACATTGGTGACGGTGGGCGCATTCTGGTTGACCGTGCAGATCAGGGTGGAGCCTTCCGCCATGGTGACGATACCGTTGATGCCGCTGCCCCCCTTCGTGATATCAAGCTGGGCTCCCTTCTCCACACTCAAATGCTCGATCATGGAGGTTTGGGCACTATTGGCTGCCAAGCGCAGGCGGCCCTCGCGTACCATCACCGTATCCAGGTCGTTCGTGTGGTAAATGTCCAGCGTGCCCAGGCCCGTCTTCGTTACGGCATTGTCCAGAAGCTGCAGGTTCTCGTTGAGCGTCACCAAGCTGCCCTCTGCCACTTCTACCGTGTCAAAGTAGATGAAGGTCACGTTCTTGATGTTCTCGTACGCGGATCCCGGCGTGCTGAACGCCAGCGTGCGGTTGCCTGTCACAATGGAGCCCATGCGGTATCCCGCCTGCGACAGGTACCCGCCGCTCACCGTGATCTTGGCAAGCTGTACTTTGTCGTCAAGGTCCACGCGAGTACTGGAGGTGACCATTGTCGAAACGCCGCCGCTCTGCTCACCATCCTGACGGCCCGCCGCATAAATGTCATTGTTGATGCGACCTCCCTCAATCCTGATCTTGATGTCACCTTGATTGACCCCCAGCGCGGTATTGCCCCCCCTTATCCACGAACCACCATAAATATCACCACTGACATCTGCTCCTTTCAGATTGATGGTGATGTCTCGGATGGAGGAATTGCCGTTGCCCGTTATATAGTCGCCGCCTATCAGTGACACTTCATTGGACAGGCTGCTGTTCACAATATCGATGTTGATATCATTGACAAACGTGTTTCTGGTTCCGCTTTCATTATAGGAGCCACCAATCACCATACCGCGGAACGCAGCATTGCTGAAGTTGAAGTTGATATCACCCGTAAAGGAGGAAGTCCAGGTCTGCTGAATAGCATTGTACGCCATCACATCACCACCCACCACAGTATTGGAGAACGAGCCACTGTTGATATTCATGAACACGCTCCCCGTCTCATGAGTCTGCGTGACCGTGTTCTGTACATGAGCATCCGTAAAATGACCGCCAACCAACCACTCGCCTGTGAAGCTGGTGTTGCCTACATCGATTATATTCAAGTATGTATTGCCTGTCTGCGACTGAGTAATTTGGAGGTAGGGAATGCGGTCTTCTGCCGCGTTTCCGGTAGCGTAGTTACCTGCCACAAAGTTGTTGTTGAACATGCAACCTTGCGAATTCACGACACTCATAACCGTATCTCCGGCATGCGTTTGAATCAACGTGGTGCGATTCTGGAATGTTTGAGGGTCGGCAGCGGGCTCATCGATGTTGTCGAAGGCGTAATGCGCACCCACCATGACGGCAGAGGAAGTGACTCCGGGAGAATCCAAAATCAAATATTCAATCTTACCCGTATTCTGTTGGGTTACCGTTGACGTATCATCAGAAGCAAGATAAACATAGCTGCCGCCGCATGCGGCATCACCGGAAAAACTGGTCTGCTTGGCCTTGTTCAACAAAAAAGTGGTATTGCCCGTGTGCGTTTGGGTTAATGTTTGATCCATGGGACGCTCTCCGACTTCCCCCTCAGGCGTGATATTGGTCATCCAATAGTGCCCGGCTGTCACGGTATCACCAAACCCCGTTCCATCGCTGTTGTTGACCATCAGGAGCGTGTTACCGCTACGAGTTTGCGTGGCTGCCGTATTCAGCAGGCGATGGTCACCGTATACACCATGGCCACCCACAACAATGCCGCCAAAGCGCACGCCGCGAGAATCGGTGACAACGAAGTTTCCGTCACCCGTCTGGGTTTGGTTGACGCGCTCAAAATTGTTTGTCTCCGCCCCATCGCGGACTCGTTGCTGATTAGTCGAGCAAATATAGTGCCCTGCACTGTACACGTCACCATTGAAAGAAGCGCCCTTTTGAACATTGCGGAAAGTAATGTTGGAATCACCGGTCTGCTGCTGCGTGGCAGTTCCCCAATGCCCGGCCACGGCGCTCTTGACCGTAATGTTTCCAGAGGTCTGGAGATCTTTGAAGTCAAAGGTGACGTTTGTGTTGCCGTTGATGATGGAGGTCTGGGTGTCGTAGCTGGAGTGGGTGCCGCCAATGACAGCGTTGGCGCAGATACTGGAAATGAGCCCTTCACTTACCTCAGTCAGCGAGCGGTCGTATACATCTGTATCCTGGGCCATCGGCAGGTTGGTGTAGATAAAGATGTTGGTGTTGCCGTCATGCCTGATGGTGCCGTTGGTGGGAACGGTGATGCCGTAGTATGTCCTGTTCCATGTAACATGGGTGCTGGAGCCGATGATGGAACCCGTGACATTGAGGGAATAGATGGAAATGTAGCTGTCGCCCGTGTGGGTGGGGTTGTTTCCGTCCAGGAAATTGCTACCGATAACCGTACCGATGGTTCCGATATCCTTGGTAACCTGAATGTGCGTATCACCCACAATGTTCCAAGGATACATGGAGCCGGATTGCGTGTTGACGTTGGGCTCGCAAGCACTGCCGCCCGTCACCATGGTGAACCTGCCGCCCGCAATGTTCAACCATATATCGCGGTAGATGTTACCGCCTTCTGCATCTACCGGCTGGGTACCATAGGCGCCGCCATACAGCAAGTGGCTGCGTCTCGGAGCCGTGGGGGCAGTCACCTCTCCCGTGGTGGCGTTGGCTGCAATCAAATAGGAATTGTTGTCATAGTACTGGGATTTATACAAACCCTCCTTCTCCGCTATAATGGCCCAGCTTTCCGACTTAATCTCCTTCGGAGCGGAAGCCATCTCGATGATGCCCCAGTTGCTGTCCCACGGCAGAACGGGTGCCGTGGAACTTGCGAACAACTTGACGGTCGAGCCAGAGGTATCCAGCGTATAGCTGGTCAGCTGGGCGATACTGAGCTTGTCCACGGCAGACTTGGTGATGCCGAGGTCGATACCCTTGGCGAGATCCTCTGCGGACACGCGGGAGACATCGGCGTAGATAACGTTCATACCGTTAAGTTCCTCGGTTGTCAGCTTCAGCGTGTTTGCCCTGCCGGAAGCGTAGGAAAGCACAATGTCCTTGTTGAACGGAGCGTCTTTACCCAGCATGATATCACCATACTGAAGATCCCCCGTGTAATCCATGGTAAGCATCTTGCGAACAGTGAGATCCTTGGTGCCAATGCTGCCACTGGCCAAATCAAGAACATCCGTGGCAATGGAAACAGGGCTAGACAGGGAACTGTTGCCGGCAACGGAAATGGAGCCGGCAGTCAGGGCTCCGCCCCCCTCGAAAACCGAGCCACCGTTGAGGGTTAGAGCTCCACCAATGGTTGCCGTGGAGTGCGCTGTGAATTTGCTGTTGGATGCGAACGAAACATCACGGCGCACGGTAACGGTTCCTGTGACATCCAAGGAGGAACTGGAGGATGCAGAGATGCTTCCCAGCTGAAGGTTCCTGCCGACGCTCACCTTCGAGTTGTCCTCGATTCGGAGGTCGGATGCATAATTGATGCCGGTTGTGCCGTAGCGCAGGGCGGTGAGGTCGCTGTTGAACTGGGCAGTGCTGTTGTTGGCGATGTGGATGATACCCGTTGCGGTCGTTACGCCACCAACGGTAAGAGTGCTGTTGATCAGCTCCAGCGCGGGGGATTTGCCGTAGTACTTGTTGTTCCTGAAAGGATTGTCGGGGTCGCTGACATCGGTGTAAGCCGACATCACATCAAACCCGGTGACGTCGTTGGAACCAGTGGTCAGAGTGCCGCTAATGGTAACGCTCGAACCTCGCTCGAAGAAATAGCCGCGGGCAGTAAAGTTTCCGTTGTTGGTGTAGTTTTCACAAGTGCTCAGAATGGCGTTGGTGACCGTAGTCGTACCGGTGACCGTCATGAGCTTGTTGTTCATCACTTTCAGGTCTCCGTCCGCCGTAAGGTTGCCGGTGACATTCAGCGTACCGGCTCCCACCTTGGTAATGGTGTTTGCGTAAAGGTTCTGGTTGATGTTGAGGGTAATGCCCTCAGCCAAATCCACCTTGTCGATTACCAGGCGGTTGTTGTCGTTCTTTGCCTCGCCGTTAATCGTACCGTTAAAATCCTTGATGAGGTTGAAGCGGGTATGTGTCTGCTGGGTACCGTTGTTGATGGTGAGGGTACCGGTACCGGTGAGGGTAAGGAAGCGGCGTGCGCCCTTGAACTGGAAATCCATGGTACCGGCCCCGTCAACGGTAAGGGAATGGTACACGTTCTCCATCAAACCATAGTATTGGTTTGTGTTTCTGGGGTTCTGCATGTCGTATGCCATCATCTTGCCGCCATCTTTGAGCACAATATCGGTGATGTCCTCCAAGTTGACGCCCATGTGGCTGTCCTCGAACGTTGCTCCGGCGTTGACCACAATCTTCCTGAAAGCAAGGGTGTTGTCCTGATACTGCTTGCTGCCGTCTGCCACCTTGGCCCCCCACTGCACAGTGCCGGCATCAATGACGAGCTCACCGGAATGCACCTCGTTGTTGGGGCCCAGGTAAAGTGTGCCCGTACCGGTCTTGGTGATGGTTCCGTAGCCGGAGATTTCACCTTCCAGCGCAGCGGTGCCGCTGGCCACCTGGATGACGTGGTCACCCATAAGGGTGATGGGAGCGGTCAATTCGGCGTTGTTTCCCAGCTGCAGGGTGGAAGAGCCTTCCATCACAACGCGGCCCCAAGACATGGCAGTGGTGGGCGTGGTGTTGAAAGTGGAGTTGCGCACGGCTATGGCACCGCGGTACTGCGCGAGGGAAGTATCGATGCTGGAAGTAATATCGCCCCAATCGAGGCGCACGAGCGCGCCGCTGGACTGGGTAAGCTTGGTGGCGGCCGCCAAGGCGTTGTCCCGCAGGGTGAGAATGGAGTTCATTCCCAAATCAATGCCCCTGGTGGCATTGAGAGAGTTGCCTTCCCCAATCAGCACGAGTTCGGAATGCTCGCGCACATTGACTACGCTTGCCTGGATATTGTCCACCAGCGTAATGACGGCCGGCTTGAAAAAGGATACGCTGTCCCCGGTGTTGAAGATATATTGGCCGATAGCGGAGTTGGACCACGTGGCCTCCGGGATGTCGGAAACGGGGTTGTACTCGATTTCTGCCGCAAACGCCGCCTGGTGGAAGATACCGGAGGCGAGGGTGAGGGAAGCGGCAACCATGCAGGCTGTGACAAACTTGCGGAGCTGGCGGGGAAGACTGAGTTTCATGATGTTGGATATTGGTGAGGTGGCTTGGGGAAAGGTGTTGTACCTCCCTAGTGGGAACAAGCCTACAGTATTTGGAATACTGTAGGCGTCGAACTTTACCCCTATACATTGAATTGCAAGTCTTTGCAACATTTGACGGGTAAGCTGCACCCGGCCTCTGCCATCTCCCGGGGATGATGGCCGCATATCTACATCCCCCCCTCTGCATTTTTATAGATATTTTATTGTAAATTGATTGCACATAAAAATTTTCATATCGGCAGACATTCTCCCGACTTTTTTGCTTGCATAAGTATTCCAAATACTGTAGGCTAACGCACAAATCTCGCTAGGAATCTATGAAACTACATCTCCCCCAAATTCTCAGGGTGGCGCTGTTGGCCTGCTTGGCGGCGTTCCCCATGGCTGAAGGCACAACACTGGTTGCCAACGGAGTGAACCCGGACAACATCACAAGCTCCACGCGGTTTTTCGACAACGGCAAGGGCTACTACTGGCAGGCAATAGGGCGGCAGCCCTGGCGTGGCGCCGGCCAGCTGTACAACCAGTTCCACAACTTCTCCTTCATGGGCGAGCTGCAACCCCGCTTGGGCGGCACCACCATGGAAGTGTCAACCTTCGGCCCGTTACTGGACGACGAGAACACATGCTGGTACAACGTGGCAGCGAACGTTCTCACCTACTGGGAATCCTACTACGGCGTGTTTGCGGATCCCACGCGCACCCTGCCCTACGGCTACACCTACAGCAAGGAGTACCTGGACGACCTGGCCGGCACACAGTCCCTGCGCATGGACATGTACTTCTTCGACAATTGGACGAACTACAACGGAGATGAGGGAGCCGGCGGCGACTTCTTCATGATAGCGCCGTGGTACCTGGGAGATTTCCACGACTACACCAACATAGGCGGCGCGTGGTCTGTGCTGAAGAACCAATCCGCCAAGGCGGGCTACTTCAAGCAGTGGTTCAACTCCGTGGACTCGACCATCGCGGAAATTGAAACCGTGAGCACCCTGAAATCATGCGCGGATGCGCTTATCACCGCATTCGGCGCGGTGGACAACGGCGACGGCACATACACTCATACTGCGGAAGGGCAGATTGCCTTCATCGGTATCGGAGCTCCGGCCGGCGCGGGCCACGCCATGACCGCCTACGGATTCACAACGAATGGAGACGGCACGCTCAAATCCATCCTGTTTGCGAACTCTGATGACATGGAGTACCGCACATTCACCCTGTACACCGGAGAGCTGAACGGCGAGGTCTACCTGTACGAGGACGAGGCCCTGACGAAGCTTTGGGAGTACGGCACGGATGAACGCGGAGCGAGCTTCAACTGGTTCATCGTCGCGGTGAACTACATCCCCACACCGGAGGCACTCAAACAGCTGGCAAACCAGTACAACCACGGCCAGCTCACCTGGAGCGGCACCTCCGGCACCTGGAAGCCGGGGAACGCCACACCCGTGGATGTGGCCCTGCCCACAGCCGGAGACGGCTGGATTATTCCCACCAGCAACGGCAACTATGCCGCCTCCTTCTCCGCAGACCGCAGCGTGGCCTTCACGGATGCGGCAGCCGGCAGCCAATACGGCGGCACGGTCAACCTGGGGGCAAACATCAGCACGCCTTCCATGACTATCAACAACGCCGCCGTGGAATATGTGTTCGACGGTGCGGGGGCCTACGGGCTGAGCGCGGATACGCTGGTGAAGGAGGGCTCCGGCAACGCCACCTTCAAGCGCACCACCATCACGAGCCCGAATCTGCAAGTGCATGGCGGCAGGCTCACCATGGGTGAGGGCGCCGCACTGGGCGGAAACACCGCCGCCACGGTGACGGGCGGCGCGCTCGCCTTCAACGGCGGCTCCGGCAACACCACCGGCAACATCACCGCCACCGGCGGAGAGGTGGCCATCATGAGCATCACGCAGCTCACCACGCCCTCCCTCTCCATCGGCCCCAACGCCGCGCTGAGCTTCAACGTGACCGCGCAACAGCTCACCAGCACCCTGCTCAACGTCACCGGCAACGTTTCCGTGGATGGCCTGGTGAAGGTGAACTACGAGAACTGGGAAAGCAAGACCGTGGTTGTCGGCCAGGCGTACCACCTGCTCACCACCACGGGCACCCTGAGCGTGCCGAACCCGGAAAACCTGATAGTGACAAGCGCAAGCATGCCCGACATCGATGTGTACGATGCCGTGCTTTCAGTGGAGGGCAACACGCTCAACCTGGTGTTCACCAAGGGCAACGCCGTGTATTGGGCCGGCGGCAACTCCGGCACCTGGAACCTGGTGGAGAGCAACATCGTCTGGGCGGAAACCAAAGGCGGCACCCCCACCCGCTACTATGACAGCGACTACTACGCCGCCCACTTTGAAGGCGGTTCCGGCACCACCAACATCACCGTGGGAGAGAAGGTCAAGCTCACGGAATGGAACGTGACAGACGGCGAATACCACTTCACGGACGCGGACAAGGTTTCCCCCTCCAAGCGCATTGTGGTGGGCACCGGCGGCGTGATGGTGGTGGACAAGGCGCCTGCGAGCACCAACGTGCCGCTGATTGTAAAGGAAGGCGGCAGCTTCACCATGACGGATGACGACACGCTCACCCTGTGGACGCTGGACAACTCCGGCAGCATCAACATTGAACAGGGCAACCTGCACCTGCGCTCCAATGTGGAGAACGGCGGCTATGTGCATGTGGGCAAGGACCTGGTGCTGGCGGGCAGCTCCGACAACACCTTCGGCGAGCTGCATGTGGACGGCACGGTTTCCTACGCCGATGCGGCGGGCGTGCTGCGCGCCGGCGGCAACTCCGTCATCTACAACGTGAACGGCGGCACCCTGCAGGCGCGTGATGCGGCGGGCTCTGTCACTATCACCACGACGGAAACCGCCACCCTGGCCGCCGTTGCGGGTCCCGGCAACATCCACGCCCTGGGTTCCATGCACCTCACGGGCAGCTCGAACTATTCCGCCACGCTCACCGTGGACGAAACGTTCAGCTTCGACACGGCCACCACACTGGGCAACCTGGCCGCCGGCTACATCAAGCCCGCAGAGAATGCGGTGCTGCATGTGACAGGCAACCTGCAATCCACACAGCTGGAGGTGGCCTCCATCACCACCTTTGATTCCCCGCAGTACTATGCGGGCAGCCTCTCCAGCCCCGCCATGGAGTTCCGCCCCACGGTATCCGCCATGGAGAGCGTGCGGAACTTCGGCTTCCTGAGCGGTGACACCATCTACCTGCTGCGCAACACCGGCGCCACCCCCGGCACGGTGGCGAACCTCACCCTCACCGGCGGCAACAAGTTCCTGGAGCTCAACGACGGCAAGGACCATGTGGCGCGCATTGCCCAGGACGAACAGGGCAACGTGGTGCTCAACATCAGCGTCACCAACATCCTGCAATGGGTGAGCGAGGACGGCGTGTGGAGCAGCAAGCACGATTGGGACCCCAACGGCACCGCGGACACGGAACCCACCCCCGCCACACCCGTGGGCTTCCTGGGTGAAGGCACCCCCACCGTGGACATCAACGGCGGGCAGGAGGTGAAATCCATCCTTCTGGAATCCGTGAAGAAGGACTACACCTTCGTGGGCCAGGGCACCCTCGCCGCGCAGAGCATCTCCGCCAACGGCGGCGCCCATACCTTCGGCAACGGTTCGCAGAAACTCACCGTCCAGGTGGCGGGGGACATCTCCATCGGCTCCCGCGCATCCCTGACCGTGGCCCGCAACGCCAAGCTTAACGCGGGCAGCATCTCCGCCGCCGGCAGCGGCGTGCTGCTCACCAACAACGGACAGGTGAACGCGGGCGACATCAACGCCCCCGGCGTCACCATCGTCAACACCGGCTGGCTCACGCTGGACACCGCCACCGTGGGTGCCATCGTGGGCCGCGCACAGCCGCAGTCCCAGGCGGGTGATGTAACCGTCCGCGCGGGCGGCCACCTGAACCTGGCCAAGGATTCCCGCATCGGCTACCTGGACAACGGGGGCACGGTGAACATCGTCTCCGCCAAGCTCACCCTGCTGCAGGAGACCACCAAGGGCGGCAACATCAACGCGGGCACGCTCAACCTCGCCTCCGGCACCAACGCCTTTGAGAGCCTGGTGGCCTACACCGTGAACGGCAACACGGGCACGCTCTACATGGGAGACGCCTCCAACATCGTCAACCTCAACGGTGAGGGCTCGCTCATTCTCACAGACGGCTCCGCCGAGGTGGACGACCCGGGCAACCACCTGCAGAACCTCATCATTGCAGACTCCGCCCGCCTGCGTTTCGGCTCCACCGGCAGCCCGCTGGTGCCCATGGGCCACTTCAAGGGCGTGGGGGATGTGCAGCCGCAGGACAACCTGTGGACGGAGATTCACGGCACCTTCGAGAACGGCGGCACGCTGGTTTCCAACCGCGCGCTCATCTTCGACAAGAAGGTGGCAGAAGGCGGCAACCTCACCGCCCCGGCAATCACGCTCAGCAGCTCCGGCAACGTGTTCCGGGATTTGGCAACGGATGCCATCACCTTCAGCTCCGCGCCATCCGCCACGGATGCCATGGTCTATGTGACACGCTTGGCAAACTACGGCGAGGAGAGCACGGCAATCACGGTGGGCCTCACCACCGCGCCGGGCCAGGCCGGGGCGTACGAGCTCATCGACGGTTGCGGCGATAGCGCCGCGAAGAGCTGCACCCTCACCAACGCCGCCCTCACCATGCTGCGCCGCGAGCATTTTGACGGCAAGCTCCTGGCGAAGGACGACGACCTCTGGCTCGACGTCATCTACCTGGGCGAAAACCGCTATCCGGAGATTCAGGGCGGCAACGCCGGGGAAGGTGCCAAGATGGCCAGCGCGGCCTTCTTTGAGCTCTCCCCGCAGCTCAACCGCGATACCTATCCGGATCTCGCCAAAGCCCTGGACGGCCTGGACCAGTTCCTGGCCACGGGGCAGCAGCACCGGGCGGAAGAGCTGGCGGCCGCCGTGGCGGGCTCCGCCATCCCCGCCTTGGGAGAGGCCTTCCGCGGTGATGTGGAGCGCCAGCTGCGCAGCATCCGCAACCGCACCACCACCATGGGGCTCAACAGCTGCTGCGCAGACCCCAAGGAACTGCCCTACGTGAACGCCTGGATCAACGCGGAGGGAGACTACCGCCGCATGCAGAAGGACGGCTCGCTCTCCGGCTACAAGTACAGCACATGGGGCGGCACCGTGGGCGTGGATGTGGATGTGACCGGCGGCACCACCGCGGGCCTGGCAGTCACCGCCATGTTCGGCGATTTCAAGTCGGATTCCGCAGACCGGATGGACGGCGACCTGAACAACTACTACCTCACCGCGTTTGTGCGCCACTCCCGCCGCGCCTGGGTGCAAACCTTCGTGGCCACCGTGGGCCGCGCGGATGCGGATGTGAACCGCACCGTGGACACCCCGGCGGGCAGTTACAGGACCAGCGGAGACACCTCCGGCTCAGCCTTCGGCCTCATGTATGAGGTGGGCTACACCATAGCCACCAACGAGGACGCCTCCACCTGCGTGCAGCCCCTGCTCAACGTGAGCTACACCCACACCTCCTTCAGCGGATACTCCGAAAGCGGCTCCGATGCGGCTCTCCGGGTGGGTGACATGGATTGCAACGCCGTCACCATAGCGGCGGGCGCGCGCGTGCAGAGCACCTTCGGCGCGGATGTGTACAACCGCACATCCCTGTTTGAGGGCCGCGCGCTTCTCAAGGGCTACCTGGGCGACCGCGACAGCTCCGCCCAGGTGGAGTTCACCACGCTGGGAGCCATGAGCCACGCGGAAGCCAAGTCTGCAGAGCGCGGCGCCGTGGGCCTGGAGCTCGGCGCGGGCATCTACATCCCCGTCAGCCAGAACGCCGGCACCATCTTCTGGGACGCCTCTTTCGAGTGCCGCCAGAACGATATGGACTTCAACACAACCGTGGGCTACAGAATCAACTTCTAACCCCGTCTCCCGCGCGCCAGGCGCGCCGGATTTCACAGGCACCGCCGGGTCCGCAGCCCGGCGGTGCTTGTGCAGGCTCCCGCCGCGCACGCGAATTACGCTTGAAAAGCGCCCGTAGTGGTGTATACTCGCCCGCGCAGCCGGGAACCAGGCTCCATCCAGATATGTCAGAACAGGAAAAACCGATATATACCATCTCCGTGCTCGTGGAAAACAAGTTCGGCGTGCTCTCTCGCATAGCAGGCCTGTTCTCCGGGCGCGGCTACAACATCCAGGCCCTGAACGTGGCCCCCTGCGAAGACCCCGCCTACTCCCGCATCAACATTGAGGTGCAGGAGGAGAACGAAAAGCTCAACCACATCATCAAGCAGCTGGACAAGCTCGTGAACGTGGTGGAGGTGGTGGATTTCCGCAACGTGCCCACCGTCTACCGAGAGGTGGTGCTGCTGCGCGTGCGTTTCGGCGACAAGATGCACGACATCATCGACATCTGCAACATCTTCGGCGCGAAGGTGCTGGATGCCACGCACGACACGCTCTCCATCGAGTGCACGGGCGGCGTCTCCCGCATCAACCGCTTCCTCAACCTCATGTCGGACTACCAGATAGACATGCTGACGCGCTCCGGCAAGATTGCCGTGGTGAAGCCCAAGGACCGCGCCCCCAGGCCGGCCGCAGAATAAATCTCTGCGGTGTGCCAATTTCCGCTTGCAAGTCGGCCCGGTCGGGGGTAGAATGCGCGCGGACAGGGTGCACCCGCTCCCGCTTTCCATCATTCAAACCTAATTCATACCATGCCTGTACCTACTCAAGAACAGTACATCAAGATGCTCAACACGGCCAAGGAGAAGGGCTATGCCTATCCTGCCATCAACGTCACCACCATCGAGGTCATCAACGGCGCCCTCAAGGCGTTCGCAGAGGCCAAGTCCGATGGTATCATCCAGATTTCCCTGGGTGGCGGCCAGTTCGCCTCCGGCACTGCCGTGAAGGATTCCGCCATCGGCGCCATCGTGCTGGCTGAGGCCGTGCACCGCCTTGCGGAGCAGTACAACGTGCTGGTGGCCCTGCACACGGACCACTGCCAGGCAGACAAGATTGATTCCTTCCTGCGCCCGCTGATTGCAGAATCCAAGCGCCGCATCGCAGAAGGCAAGGGCCCGCTGTTCAACTCCCACATGCTGGATGCCTCCGCCCTGCCCATGGCAGAGAACCTCAAGATCTCCAAGCAGATGCTGCAGGAGTGCGCAGAGGTCGGCATCGTTCTGGAAATCGAAATCGGCGTTGTGGGCGGTGAGGAAGACGGCGTGGACAACAGCGGCCAGCACGCCGCCAAGCTCTACACCTCCCCGGAGGACATGCTTCTCACCTACGAAACCCTCAACGGCCTGGGCGAGTTCATGCTTGCCGCCACCTTCGGCAACGTGCACGGCGTGTACAAGCCGGGTGCCGTGAAGCTGGAGCCCAAGATTCTGCGCGACGGCCAGAAGGCTGTGATGGACAAGCACGGCCAGGATATGCGCCTGGTGTTCCACGGCGGCTCCGGCTCCGACCTGTGCGACATCCGCGAGGCTATCTCCTACGGCGTGGTGAAGATGAACATCGACACCGACACGCAGTACGCCTTCTCCAAGCCTATCGTCATGCACATGTGCCAGAACATCGACGGCATGCTGAAGATTGACGGCGAAGTGGGCAACAAGAAGGTCTACGATCCCCGCTCCTACCTGAAGAAGGGCGAGCAGGGCATCTGCGAGCGTCTGCAGGTTGCCGCCTCCGATCTCCTGTCCGAGGGCAAGACCCTGTACGGCCAGATCTAAGCAGAGCCTACATTTCCCTTATCATCCCCGTGCCCGCAAGGGTGCGGGGATTTTTTTCACGCGGCCGGGGGCGGAGTCCTGCGAAACGACAATCTCTCCTTGGCGATTGCAAATCTTATGTAAGCATTAAAGGAAAACCCTTATTGCAGGGTGAGCGATAATGGAGGCCTATGTTTACATTATCGCATACGACCATCATCAACATACACAAGGAGCCCGTGGACATGCGCCTGGGCGTGTACAGCCTTCAGGGATTGATAGCGGGCAGCGGGTGCAGCGTTCGGGAGGGCGCGCACTACGCGTTCACAAACCGGCCGCGCACGTTGCTGCGCACGGTGTGGTTCGACGGCACGGGGCTGTGCATGTTCAGCAAGCGGCTGGAGCGCGGCACGTTCAGCTGGCCGCGCGAGGCAAGCCCTGGCGAGAGCGTGTGGGAGGGCATCCAGCCCTCGGCGTTCGGGCTTCTGCTGGAGGGCATCGAGTTGCGGCAGGGGATGCGCAAGGCGTGGTACGAGAGGTGACGAACCGGGGCCGGTTGCGCCGCTAGCAATTTTTTTTGGAAAAAGCGTAAGAGAAAGCTTGACAATTCCGAAAGAAATGTGCATAATACGCGCCCGCGCGGGCGTGCGCGCGTGAAAAAGCTAACCAAGAGACATGGCGGAAACCGCACCAGGACAGGCATCGCTTCCCTTTTCCCTTGAGGAGGAGGTGAGGATGCTGCGCGACACCATCCGCCGCCAGGCCGAGGTGATAGAGCTGCTCAAGGAACAAATCGCGCGCCTGACGCACGACAAATACGGCAGCGGCAGCGAGCGCAGCGTGAACGGCAAGCTGGATTTGGAGGAGGACGAGCCGTCCGTGCCCGAGCCACCCGTGGCTGAATCCGGGGAAGCCGCAGAGGAGAAGCCTGCCGCCCCGCGCAAGCGCACGCGCCGCCTCGGGGCGGACATCACCCGCGTGGTGGAGCACGAGCTGGTACCCGACGAGGTGCTGGCCGACCCCGACGCCTACGTGCGCCTTGAGGAAAAGGAGGTGCAAACCTCGCAGCGCCTGGAACTCGTGCCCGCCCACACCGTGCTGCACGTCTACTACCGCCGCGCCTACGTGCGCAGGGACGGGCGGGGCGCACCCCTGCGCGCCGCAGCCCCCGCAAGCATCCTGCCGGGCAGCAACATGGGCGCAAGCGTGTTCGCCACGCTCGCGCACGGCAAGTACTGCCTGCACCTGCCGCTCTACAGGCAGCTGCGCGAGCTGGAGCGCATGGGGCTCCGCGGCCTCACGGAACCGCTGGCCTGCCACTGGATCCACGCCGTGGCGGACGCGCTGCAGCCCCTCTACCGCACCATGCACGCGGAACTGCTCGAATCACCCGCACTGCACGTGGACGAGACACCCGTGCGCCGCCTCAAGGGCGCCAACAAAAACGGCTACATGTGGGTCATGAGCAGCGCGGACACCGCGTCCTCCCTCTACCTTTGGAGCGAATCGCGCGCCGCCGCCGCGCTGGACACCCTGCTGCGCGAGGGCATGGCCCCCTCAGGGCGCGCCTACGGCGGCGCCATCGTCACGGACGGCTACGAGGCCTACGCCTCGTGGCTGGCGGGGCTCGAACCCGAAGAATCCCGCCCGCAATGGCAGATGTGCTGGGCGCACGTGCGCCGCAAGTTCGTGGAATGCTCCCGCAGCAGCTGCGACCCGCAATGGAGCGCGCAAGTGGTGGAGGACATAAAACCCCTCTACGCCATCGAGCGCAAGCTGCGCGAGGGCAAGGCCCCGCCCGGCGAAATCCTGCGCACACGCATGGAAACGGCAGCCCAAATCGTCGAAAACCTCTTCCAAAAACTGCAAGGCAAGCTCGCAGACACCGAAAATCCCCCGCTCAACAAGCTCCGGGAGGCGATAGACTACGCCCTCAAGCGCCGCGACACGCTCAAAAGCTGGCTCGCAAACCCCTGCCTGCCCATCGACAACAACACCGTGGAGCGCGCCGTGCGCCCCGTCACCGTAGGCCGCAAGAACTACCTCTTCATCGGCGCGCCGGAGGCCGGGCAGCGTGCCGCCATCCTCTACACCATGCTGGGCGAATGCAAGCGCTGCGGCGTGGACCCGCTCGCCTGGCTCACGCACGTGCTGCGCATCCTGCCCTCCTACCGCGGCACGGACTACGCCGCCCTGCTGCCCGGCAGCCTCACCCTGCCGCAAGCCGCCCCTGCCAAGGAGTGCCGCCTCTAAACGCCCCCGCCTATACCACACCCGTCTACAAGGCTGCTGGTTTAATGCTTACAATCTTATTGACATTTGCGCGTGTTTTCTCCAGTATGGTGGAGCGTGAAGGGAATGTTCACAGTGTGTGCGGCGGTGGTGCTGCTCTGGCCTGCGTGGGTTGCCGCGCAGGAGAAGGCGGAACCGTCCCCCGCGCCGGCTGTTGCGGAAGAGGCGGATGCCGAGGGCAATACGCCGCTCATCCGTGCATCCATTCACCTGGCTACCCTGCTGCGCCGGAACACCAACGTACCGGAGGCGGCTATGAGGGCGCAGGTGGAGCTGGTGCGGCAGCTGCTGGCCGGCGGGGCGGACCCGCTGCGGGAGAACCACCAGGGCTGCAACGCCCTCTTCTACCTGCACTCCTGGCCCGGTCTTGTGGAGGAACTGCGCGGGGAAACCACGCTTCCGGCGGAGCTTGCCGTGCGCATTCCCTCCGGCCGCAAGGAATTCCTGCACTACATCTCCCTGCGCGCCGCACAAACGCGCAGCCTGCTCGGCAACAGGGAATACCTGGCCAAACGCTACTGCAAGCCCGCCTACCCGCGCTGCTGCGAGCTGGTGGAGGAACTGCTGCAAAAGAGCGAGCTTTCTGCGGATGACACCGCCGCGCTGGCGGATGCGCTGGCAGTCATGCGCGCGGCGGATGCGGACAAGGCGTCGGACTTCATCGATTCCCTGCCTCTGTGGCAGCACGGGGAGCAGATGATGCAGCCCGTGCCGCTCGCGCTTCTCCAAGCGCTGCAAGATACCTGCTGGACCCCGAACGTGGCGAACATCCGCACCGCGCTGGACAAGCTGGCATCCATGCTGCCCGCCAGCAAAGAGGACATGATTGACTGCGCGGCGGCGCGCCCCGTGCGTGTTCTGCTGCACCTGCTGGTGTACCAGGAGGGCCCCGGAGCCAAACCGGAGCTGGAACGCCTGGCCAAGGCTTACGACCCCGATGCCGCCTGCGCGGCCATGGAACTGCTGCTGCACCTGCGCGGGCACCACCTGCCGGAACTGAAGGCAGAGCCCGCCACCCCGCTGGAAAAGCTGGCAGAGGCCTACCGCGTGGATGATGCCGTATACCACGGCCGCTGGCAGGATTTGGCCCCCGCCGCCATCCTGCGCGCGGCGGATTGCATGCGCAACCTGCCGGATACCCCCTGCCCGCTCCACGCCGCCATGCTGGAAAGCATGGTCAAGGACGGAGCCCTCTGCGTGGATGAGGATGAAGCCCTCAACCTGCGCTACCGCTATGAAGAGATAGACGAGCCCGCACCGCGCCGCTGCATCCTCTCCCATATTCTCCAACAGTATCACGAATACTACCCGACCGCGCCCCTGCCACCACAGGCCGCGCCGCAGCCATGACCCCCCGCCGCTCCATCCGCCGCCGCATCATCGCACCCAACCACCTGCACGTGGCCTGCGGCGTGGCGGCGCTGCTGTGCTGCATTCCCCTGCTCTTCCCCAGGCTGCTGCCGGAAAGCGTGGCGGAATTTGCCACCCCGTACCTGGGCGCGGGCATTCTGGCATCCATCCTGCTCTCCCTGGTGATGATGCTGATTGCGGCGGGCATCAGGCTGGCACGCCTGCGCAACCTGCAGGCACTGGGGCAGCTGAGCCTGTGGGCGGTGCTCTGGTGCTGCACCTTCGGGGGATTCGTGCTGCTGGCCCTGCTGGCAGATGTGCCGCCGCCCGCCGTGCCGCAAAGCGAGCAGCCCATCCAGGACACGGACACCCTGCACAACGCGAACGAAATCCTGCGCGGCCCGGCAGGGCTGCTCTACCACATCTCCACAGAGGACATGCCGGACGACCGCCTGCTGCCCGCCCCCAACCTCACCTCCCTGGAGCAGGGGCACGAGAGCATTTTCAAGCGCTACATCGAGCTCTCCCCGCGCTGGCAGCCGGAGGAAGACGACGACACCTTCCACTCCAAGCCGGGGCATCTGGTGCTCATGCCGCCCACAAGCGCCGGCATTCCGGGGCTGGTGCACGTGGCCTTCCGCCGCATGGTGGGCGGTGAGAAGCTGCCGGAGGGTTACACCGTGCTCAAGCCGGGCGATGCCATACCCGCCCACCTGGTGGAGAACGGCAAGCAGATACCCGACCTGGCGCTGGATTTGGGAAAGAACCACTACCTGCTGCTCGCGTGGCGCGGCACGCCCCACCTGCACACGGCCATCAGGGCCGTGAACGCCGCCATCCGGGCCGTGGACGCGCGCATGAAGCCGCTGGCGGAAAACCCCACGCACGAAACCGTGCTGCGCATGCTGGACCTCAACAAGGCAATACCCGGCAAGACCCCGGAAATGTGCCTCTGCTCCCCGCCCGCCCAGGAGGGATGCTACCAGGCGGAATTCTACGTCAACCCGCATGAGGCCGGCACCCTGCAAATCTTCTTCCGCCGCCTGGAGGACGGGGTCACCCTGCGCACCTTCACCATTCCCGCACGGTATTCCGACAAGGAGAACGAGCTCTTCCGGCACGACCTTCCCGGCTCCCTGAGCGATTGGGAGCGCGCCCACAACAAGCTCAACAACATCTTCAGCAAGAGCACCCCGCTCTTTGTGCTGTTGGAGGACAAGGGCGGCCAGTACATCGGCGTGGCGGTGGAGCTCTGGTTTGCGCCGGACGATGCGGCGCACCAGCGCCGCCTGCTGCTGCGCCGCTGCTACAACGTGCAGCCCTATTCCGCCAACCTGGAGGCGGATATCTCCGTGATCGCGCCCAAGGACAAGAGCGACGAAGAGCCGAAGAAAAAGAATGCAAAAAAGGCGGAGCAACAACCGGCGGACAACCCCGCCACCCATTCCCTGCGCTCCAATATCCGCAAGCTGCTGCCCCGCATTATGTCATGACCCGCCCTTGCACGCGCGCGCCGGGGCGCGTATGATGACCCCACAACTATGTTGGACACCTTTCTTTCCTACCTGAACACCGCCTGGCTCATCTTTATGGTCGTCATGTTCTTCAACGTGATGATTTTTGTGCACGAGCTCGGGCACTTCCTGGCCGGCAAATGGCGCGGCGCACACATCGACCGCTTTCAAATCTGGTTCGGCAAGCCCATCTGGAAAAAGACCATCGGCGGCGTGCAGTACGGCCTCGGCTGGATTCCCGCAGGCGGATTCGTATCCCTGCCCCAGCTGGAGGACATGCAGGCCATTGAGGGACAGGCCAACGCCCCGCGCGACCTGAAGCCGCTCAAGGCGCTGGACAAGATCATCATTGCCGCGGCGGGTCCCGTGTTCTCCCTGCTGCTGGCGTACGTGTTCGCCGTCATCGTGTGGTGCACGGGCAAGCCCGTGGGCGATATCGACACCACGATGGTGGGCATGGTGCCGCCGGACACCCCCGCCGCGCAGGCCGGCATCCTGCCGGGGGATGTCATCACCGCGGTGGACGGCACGCCCGTGCACAAATGGGCCGGCAACATGGAGGGCGTGCGGGAGCTCGTGGCCCTCAGCGAACATGAAACCATCACCTTCGACATTGACCGCACCGCAGAGGACGGCGCCGTGCAGCACCTGCAGCTGCCGTGCGCCTACCGCCTGCCGGAAACCGGCTGGTGGCAGCGCGGCGGCATGCGCCAGGTAGGCATTATGCCCGCCGTGCCCTGCATTGTGGGCAAGGTTATCCCCGGCTCCCCGGCCGCCGCCGCCGGGCTGCAGCAGGGGCAGGTAATCACCCACCTCAACGGCAACCGCGTCTTCACTCCCTTCGCCATCATCCAGGAGGCCGCCAAGGGGCAGGAAATCCAGCTTGCCCTCACCAACAAGGACGGCTCCTCCCAGAGCGTGCACATCACCGCAGCCCTGCCGGAAAACTGGAAGGACCAGGAGGGCGCGCAGCCCATCCTCGGCTTCAGCTGGGGTGACCCGGACGCCGCCATCCGCCTGGAGCACCCCACCCCGCAGGCCCAGGTCAACCAGAGCCTCAAGTGGATGGGAGACACCCTGGCCAAGGTGGCCGCGCCCGGCAGCAGGGTGGGCATGGAGCACCTTTCCGGCCCCGTGGGTATCGGCAACTACCTCTACAAGATGCTCACTGCGGAATACGGCTGGCTGCTCTTCCTGTGGTTTGCCGTGGTCATCAACGTGAACCTGGCCGTGCTCAACATCCTCCCCCTGCCCATCGTAGACGGCGGGCATGTGGTGCTGGGATTCGCGGAGCTCATCCTGGGCCGCCCCGTGAGCGGCAGAATCCTGGACTGGGTGCAGACCGCCTTCCTCTTCATCCTCTTCTCCTTCTTCCTCTATGTCACCTTCAAGGACGTGGGCGACATGGTGGGCGGCAAGGAGGACGCCGCGGCCGAGCTGCCCGCGCCCGTGTTCGCCCCCGCTCAACAATAACCCCCTACCGAATTCCCCGCCATGCTGCTTGATATCAAACAATACGGAGACCCCGTGCTGCGCGCCGTGAGCCGGCCCGTGGAACAGGTGGACGACTCCCTGCGCGAGCTCGCCGCCAACATGCTCGAAACCATGTACGAGGCCAACGGCATCGGCCTCGCCGCGCCCCAGGTCGGCATCAACCTCCGCCTCGTCGTCATCGACACCCAGGAGGACGAGCCCGAAGAGGGAGAGGAACCGGAAACCGCCACCGTCAACGGTGAGCTCCGCCCCGTTGCCGATATCATGCCGCTCGTCTTCATCAACCCGCAGCTGGAGCCCTACGGCAAGAAACAGCTCTTCACAGAGGGCTGCCTGAGCGTGCACGACATCCGCTCCAACGTGTGCCGCCCGGACCATGTGAAGGCCACCCTGCACACGCTGGACGGAGAGGTGCTGGAGATTGACTGCGGCGGCCTGCTCGCACGCTGCCTCCAGCACGAATGCGACCACCTGGACGGCTTCCTCTTCACGGACCGCGTGTCCTCCGCCGCTAAAATCACGCTCAAGAAGAAGCTCCAGCGCCTCGCCCAGTGGAGATAGCCGCCGTTTGCCGCATGCGACAGGCTGGTTGGCAAGCAAAACTTCCCTGGCAGCCGCACGGTTCCGCGCATGCTTCAAGCAATATATTTTGCTATAGGACACTGGAAATTCAGTCTACATCCCGCCAGTAAAGGTACCGGGCAGCCGTCTTGGGGCAGGGCTGTGCTTTTTTTATTCTTCACCCAAGAGCCAGCGCACCGCGTTGATGTGGCGGATGCCGCCGTAGTCTGCGGTTGAATGGTCACGCGTGAGGATAAACTTGGGATGATTGTCGCGTATGGCGCGCAGGGAGGCAAGCTCGCGCTCGCGCGTGGCCGGGGTCATGATGCTTTCGCTCACCTGGTAGTAGGAAACGGCTCTCCCTTTGCGGACAACAAAATCCACCTCTACGGACTTTGTTTTGCGCGCCGCCGCATCCCAGCGTTCCACCTTGCCGATGGTGACGCGCCATCCGCGGCGCAAGAGCTCGAAATACACCAGATTCTCCAGCATGTGGCCGGAGTCCTCCCGGTCCTGCCCCATAAGCAGCGTGCGCAATCCCAAATCCACGAGGTAGTACTTGTTGAGCGTCTTGAGCAGTTTGCGGCCCTTCACATCATAGCGGTCCACCTTGTACAGCAGATAACTGTCGCGGAAGGCCTGAAGATAGCTCTCCACGGTGTTGACGGACACCTTGATACCATCCGATCCCATGGTGTCCGCAATCTTCTTCACGGATATTTCCGAGCCGATGGCATTGGCCATGAAGGCGAGCACGCGCTCCAGGCGGGCGATTTCACGGATGCCCTTGTTGGCGGCAATATCCTTGATGACGATGCTGTGATACAGGTCCTCCAGATAGCGCGCGGTTTCCTCTGCGTGGCGGTCCGCATCGAAATGGGTGGCCTGCGGAAAGGCGGTGTCGTGCAGGTAGGCATCGTACAGGTCGTCGGGATGCCCGCGCAGCTCCGGGTGCGCCTCCGCATACTCCTTCAGGGAGAGAGGCAGCACGTGGATTTCCACATAGCGCCCGGCGATGGAGGTGGCCCATTCCCCGGACTGCAAATGGGAATTGGAGCCGGTGAGGTACAGGTCTATGTTGCCGCGGTCCATCAAGCTGCGAACCGCGCGCTGGAAGTCCGGCACGTTCTGCACCTCGTCCAGGAACACATAGTTGCGCTTGCCCGGCAGCATGCGCTCCGTTATGTAGTCGTGGAGCCTGTGGTAGTCCAGCAGGGGCTCGTTCGCCACGTCCTCCAGGTTGATGTCCAGCATCTGTGCCTCCTCCACGCCCTGGCTCCGCAGTTCCTGCCGGAAGAGTTCAAACAGGGTTGATTTGCCGCTGCGGCGCACTCCCGTGAGGATTTTGATCAGGCCCTTGTCCTGAAAATCCCTCATCTGGCGGATATAGGTCGGTCGCTCTATCATAATGCATCCCCTACGAGATTGATATTACGACACAGCGCACCCCTTTGCAAGAAGTTTTTTCAGTATAATGAAAAAAAACCGAGAAACGAGAAGTTTTTTCAGTAGGAGAGGGTTCGCCTCTTACTTTTTCCCGTCCTTCCGCAGCTGCTGCAGAATCCAATCATGCTTGGCGAGGGCGTACCAGCGCGCGGCATCGGCATCCGACAGGGTGCACCAGCTCATAAAGGCATAGCCGTCTGAGCTGACACAGCTCCTCGCGGTGACTCTGGGGTAGGGAACACGCTGCACGGCTCCATCCGGCATGGTGAAAAGTATATGTATGGTGAATGCGGGGTCGAAAAGAGCGCAATTGTCGTCCTTCACGGGCTCTATTTTGAGGATGAGGCTGAGCAGTTCCGCCTTCTCCGCTTGGGAGAGCGGAACCTCCCTCTCAGCGGGGGAAATTAAAGCGCTGAAGACGAGTCTCACATCCGTGCAAGAGCGTGCGAGCACCTGCAGATTGTCCACGAACTTGCGGCTTGAACGCGCCTTTTCCGCATCCTCCGCAGGCGTATAGTGCCCCTGGCGCACATAGCGGTCATTCACCCTCGGGGCATCGGGAACCTGACCGCCTGAACACTGGGCGGCAAACAGCGGCAAGGCGCAGGCCAATATGTATCCGTATGGTTGGTATTTCATAAGCTTCTCTATCCTATTAAGCGGCACTCCGGCAGATTTGTAGCGGAGCAGAAAAGCGGCACGCCCCCTAGACTCGTGTGCTAGAATTGGTTGTGAACATAATACCAGCCTTGGAGTTGACGGGGTGGCGTGCCACCGAGACATATTGTAGAGACAACCGCGT
>JAZLHB010000119.1:0-5814 GCA_045616565.1 Akkermansia sp.
GCCGGGGCCGTAGTCCACGGTGCGGTCCAGGCTGGCATCCGCACGGCCGAAGGTGCCCACGAAGGTGTGGGTCCAGGCGCGGCGGTTGTAGCGGGCAAAGGCGCTCACGTACATGCGGTCCAGGTCACCGTCACCCATATCTGCGGAGCGGGAGGTGAAATCCCCCTGCAGGTAGGTGAAGGCCACACCGGCGGTGAAGCGGGGGGTGAAGTCCACATCCACGCCCAGGGTGGCGCCCCAGCTGTTCAGGGTGTACCCGGCCAGGGTGTTCTCACGGTTCATCTTGCGGAATTCGCCCTCGGCGTTCACCCAGGCGTTCACATAGGGCATGTCCTCGTTCACCACGCACTCCGCGCAGCCCATGGAGGTGGTGCGGTTGCGGATGCTGCGCAGCTGGCGCTCCACATCCTTGGAGAAGGCGGAGCCCATGGCGGCGTATGAGGCACCGGCCATGGCGGCTGCCATGCGGTCTGTATCGGCACGGGGGATACGGCCCTCCTCAAGCGCGTTCATCACGGCGGCCAGGTCACCCGCGGGCATGGCCATCTGCGGGTCGAGCTGCCTGAAGGCATCATCCAGCATGTGGGCGCCGGCGCGGCCGTTGTAGGTGGTGGCCTCAATCTGGTCCAGCACATGGGTGGTGTTCAGGTCCACCAGAATCCTGCCGGCTTCCAGGCGCGGGTTAATGTAGTAGCGGGTGAAGAGGTTGCCGTTCAGGGTCACGGGGGCAAAGCTGTCCTCTGCGCCCAGGTAGGCAAGCACCAGGCCTTCCGTTTGCCCACTGGTGCTGATCGGCAGTTTCTGCACGTCCGTCTCCGTCTGGTTGACAATCACGGTGGAGCCGCCGAGATTCAGGCTGGTGGCCTGGATGATGATGGGAGCCGCCGCCGTGTTGAGCGTGATGGCGCTGTTCACGGCGGAAAGGCCGGTGACAATCTGGCCGTTTTGCACAGCGGACGGATTGGTCAGGGTGAGCGGAGCCCCGGTGTTGTCGGTGTTCGGGGAGTTGAGGACAAGCGTCATGCCGTTGCCGGAAACGCGGTCGATGGTGGCGGGGGCAACATACTGCAGGCGCACAATGCCGGAGCCCTCTGCAGAGAGCCCCTCGCGGGCTGCCAGGGTCTGGTCTCCGTTGGCCGACACATGGATGCGGGCCTGGTTGTATTCACCGAAGTATTTTCCGCCCTTGCCGTTCACGTGGAGCACGCCCGGGCCGTAGATGATGGAATCGGAGTCGCCGTTCAGGGCATCGGTGTGCACGTAGGCGGCTTCGTCCACATCAATCAGGCCGGCGGTCATGTTGATGGAGCCGGCTGCCACCTCACCGTCGGCGGCTTCCAATATGCCCCCGTTGAGGTTAAGGACACCAGCCTGAACGTAGGCGTCATCCATCGTCGTTATGTTGTCGGTCACGGTCACCTGAGAGGCTTCAAGACGACCGGAACTGGCGACCAGCAGCGTGCCGTCAATCTGGGCACGCGGTGTAGTCACCGCCACTTCCCCGGAGATGTCCAAGATACCCATGGTGTTCACTTCCAGAACCTCGTGAATGGTCAGGTCGTTCGCATCGGTGAGCTTGGCAGAGGCATTCGGCGCCACCGTGAAGCGCTTCGCTTCGCCATCCACATTCATCTGGATGGTATAGGTATCTCCCGAGGGATGCTGTTGCACCTGTGCCCAAGCCAATGCATCAGGCACCAACTCGCCGGACCAGTTGAGGTTGTCGCTCCACAGCTCGTTTTCGTTGCCATTGGTCCAGATGTAATCGCTCGGCGCGTTGTCGGCGGTCAGGATGATATCCCATGTAGATGTATCCTGGGAGATGGTGTAGATGATATCACGGCTGTCTTGGATGGTCACGTTGCCGTTGATGCGCAGGTTGCCGGCGGCGCCGTGCTCCGTACCCACATCGGCAAGCGTGAGGGTCTGGCCCGCAGACATGCCCAGGGCTTCCAAATCTGCCAACGTCACCTTAAACTGGGTGGTGGCAGATGTCAGCGAACCCGCCTTCAGGTACACCTCTGACGTGGAAAGGCGGCCCAGCGTGATGGCTCCGTTGTTCACATCCACGGCACCGGTGGTGGTCAAGCTGCCGGTCTCGGTGAGATCCAGCGTGCCCGTGCTCAGGCTCGTCAGGGTCACGGCACCGGTAATGGTTGTGTCTCCCCCCACCGTCACCTTGCCCTTGGTGGTGGTGGTGGTCTGGCCCAGTTGCAGATTTTCGCCAACACTCAGGGTGCTTTCACCGAGATTGGACATGGTGAGATAGGCCACGGTGAGGTCGTTTGCCGATGTCAGGGAAACTCCAGACTCCAGGGTCAATGCCTCCACGGTACCGCCCTGGGCTGTGGTTGTAGGGGCGTTGCTGGTAACACGAAGCCAGTATTTGATATCCAGTTTGCCGAGCTTAACATTGCTGCAATCCACAAGAATGTCACCTGTGTCGCTGGTCGACAATGTTCCGTTGTTATCCACGGAGGAAGAATCAGTCAGGGCGAGATGCTCTTCCACCGTCAAGGTCTTGCCTTCGGCGATTTCAAGCACAGAATTATTCTGCATCTCCACATCGGAGTAGGATGCATCGCCCGTGGCGGCCAGATGAGAGGTTCCCATCACATGCAGCACGCCCGTACCGGAGATGGAGTTCGTCTTCAGCGTGGCTCCGTCCTTCAACTCGGCATGGTTTTTCTCACCACCCGTGGCAAGCACCACAGAGCCGGCTTCAATGGTGCCGGTGCCGCCCAACACGGCATTGTTGCCCAGTGTCACGGCCCCGCTGGTGGTCAGCTTCTTGCCGACAGCCACTGTGAGCGTGCCTTTGTCCGTCACGGTTTTCACGCTGGAATCCTCACCGATATTGAGTGTACCGCCCTCCTTGACATTCAGGGCCAGCTCTGTACCGTTCAAGGGAATATTGAAAGTGGCTTTTGCGTTCTCTCCCACATTCACGGAGTTCACCACAGTCAGCGTGCCGCCGTCCGCATTGAAGATGTATTCCTTTTCACCGGAGACATTCACGCTTTCCGCCTTCACGGTCTGCGTAACGGTAATGGTGCCGCCGCCGCCGTTCTCGGTGAAGTAGGCGGGGTCCCCATCGGTGAATTTGTCTGCGGGGGGCAGAGTATCACTGGTTGCCCAGTTGGTGCTGGTCAAATCCCAGCTGCCGGAACCCTTGTCCTTGCCCCAGTAGCTGCCGTTGGACTCGCGGGCCAGAACAAGGTTGCCGTTCTTGACCTGCAGCTGCGTGTAGGCAGAGAGTGTGGTGGAGAGCGTCAGGTACTCCGCGGCGGAGGCAATACCCTTGTCGTCAAAGGTGATGCCGGTAATATCACCCTGGGTCACGCCGGCAGCCACGATGATGTCGTCGATGCCGGCCGTGGCACTGGTGGAGAAATTGACGTGCTCCCCGGGCGCAAGCGTAAACGTGAGCGTGGAGCCGCCTTTCAGCACAAGGCCGTCTTCACCGACACTCAGGGACGAATTGGGGTTGAAGGTAATGGCCGCAGTGGCGGAAGAACCATCCGCAGCGGAAAGGGTGGCATTGCTCGCCACGTTGACATTGCCGAGCACCAGATTCTCAGAGGCCAGGCTGAGCGTACCCGCAGTCACGCTGACTGCACCCAAGTTCGAGCCCCCGGCCAATGTTGCGGTCTTATCTGCCGCGTCCACGGTCATCTCATCTCCCGCAACGGAAGCGTTGAAGGTGACACCTGTGGCGGCCACCACCGTGAACTTTGCAGCTTCTGCAACCTTGCTGATAACCGCGTTGACCTCCGTGGCCTTATCGTCGAACGTCAAAACGGTCGTCTGCTTTCCGTCCTTTTGGAACTCGCCGGTCCACTGGGAAATATCACCCATGTACTTGTAGTTCATGGTACGGTTGTCCGTGGTGCAAACAACCCGGAACTTGCCATCTCCGCTCCATGTCCCGGTAAAGGTTGCCAGCGGGGTCGTCTGGTCTGCTGAACCGCCAAAAGCACCATTTGCCCACGCATAATCGCTTGAGCCGTTGGTCAGCTTGATATTCTGGGCAATTGTACCATTCCAAGTATTGGACCAACCACTGAACCCCTGCAACTCAAGAGTGGAAGCCGCTTTGGTAAGATTGTCGAAATTCTGAGCGCTGTTAGGTGTATAGTCGACAACCCGCACCGTGCCGGTCCATGTATCCTGCAGGGTCATTCCCAAAGACATCGTCCCGGGCAAGACGTATGTACCGGACCCGGCCAGAATACCGGTGTCTGTGGAAGAACCTTGCAGCACCACTTTTTCACCGATGGAGATGATCTTGTTCGCCGCAGCAATGGAGGAGGCACTCACCGCACCTTCACCAGTCAGCGAGAGGGAAGCGCTATCTCCTGTGATGCTAAGCTTGTTGGTTGCCAGCGTCTTGCCGTTCAAGTCGAACGTGTACGCAGCACCAACACTCACCGTTTTTGCCTGAAGCTCGGCATCCAGCTTCACGGTCTTGTGAGCAGTGCCATCACCAAAGATTGCCACTGTGGTGGTGTCGGAAATGTAAGCTGTAGCGGTGGTTCCATCAAGCCAGTTCTTGTTGGCTGCTTCCGTATTCCACACGTTGGCAGTGGCGGTTCCCGCCCATTCCAAGCCGCTCAAGGGCTTCTCCGTGGGTTTGGCATCCATCTTTGCCACCAGCTCGCTGTATGTCACCCAATCATCGGAGGTAAACACCGTCAGGCCGCCAATGCCGCCCTGAAACAGCTCTCGAGCGTTTCCGCTGTTACCGGAACCAATGGCAAATGTGTTCGGATCTGCAGCAACGGCTCCTGCATCGGTTTGCTGATTGCTGACCGTTTCGTCCACCATTGTTTTGAGATCCCACTTGCTGGTGTCTGAGGCGTTCGTATGGAAAGTCACGGCCACAAGCTGCCAAGTGCTTGTGTCGGTATCAATACCGGCGGCCTTGCTGTCGTTGAAATCCGCCTTACCCTTGGTGGTGGCTTTCATGTTGCCCCCATTGTCAATCACCTTGATACCGTTGTTCTGTCCACCATAGCCAAAGATGGATCCGCCGTCACCACCGCCCGTTCCGGCCGCATGAGTTGTGGGATTGATCCATGCGGCAACTGTGACGTAATTGGTGGCGGAGCTTGTCAAGGCCTCGAGCAGCACCTGATTGTTGATACCGCCCAGATAACCGGTTCCATCAAATTCATAGACGGCATTGCCGGTTATCTGCCAAGTATCGCTCACAGTAGCGCCACCGGTGGCAGTGGCTGTAGTGAGCATTTCGCTCATGGTGATAACCTTGGTCAACGTGGCCGCCTGCGCCTGTGTGAGAGTGAGACCCACGGCTGTGATAGCGGCGATGAGAGCCGCACGGAGTGTTGCGTTGAGACGTAATTTCATTGTTGATTTGTTTGTTGAGAATGAACGGGTGCCGGGGATTCTCCCCGGCCACGCAAAAGCATTTTAGCACGTTTCATGCAAGGCGGGCAAGCCCAAAAGCGCGGGTTTGAGCGCATTTTCAAAAAAAAGCGCCCTCCGCATGGGAGGACGCTGAGAGAGAGGGGGGGGGGGTAGATGCCGGGGCGGCATCAGAAGTTGAAGCGGTAGCCGACGGTGCCGTTGACCTCCGAGTATCCGGAGCGGAACTCGCCTGTCACATCGAAGAACAGGGAGCCGCCATCCTCCGCAATCGGGAGCGTGATACCGGCGCCGATTTCCACGCCGAACGCACCGTACTCGCTGCTCTTGATCTTCTGCATGCCGCCCACGCCCGCAAAGTTGGCCTGGGGCGTCACATCGCGGTCACCGGCGTCCAGCTTGAGCAGTGCGCGCGTCTCCAGCAGC
>JAZLHB010000120.1:0-26574 GCA_045616565.1 Akkermansia sp.
CCTCCCCTAGGAAGCGATAGTGCCGCAGAGAGGAATCCAAGGGGGATGAGCGAGAAGCTCTCCCCCTTGGTCGTAGGGGTCTGGGGAGATGAAATCTCCCCAGGGCGGATGTGTCTTGTTGCCCCCCCCCACGCGTATACGCACGCGCATGGGTGGACGAAAACTTTTTTCAAAAAAGTTGCGAAATATGATTGACTCGGAAAAGGAAAGCACCCCGCAAGGCGGGGTGCCGACGCGCGGGCGTGACAAAAACACTTCTGCGTGATTGACGCTGTTCATTCCCCGTGATGCCATGCAGGATGTTATGGGCCATTCGTTCATCATGAATTACGGACACCTGGTGTTTCACACGGGCCGAATCAATATCCGCAAGGAAGCCCCCCCGCGTCTCCACGCCTATTTGCGAGCTGTACTGGTGGATCTTGGCGTGCGGCATCCACTCGTGAACGGAATTGAGGACCATGTGCATATATTGGGGGAATTCCCTATCATGAAAACGGTGCCGGACATCGTGCGACAATTGAAGATAGGAGCCACATACCGGCTGCGCCGCACGCGCGCGCAATACCGGTGCTTCTCATGGCAGGAGGGGTACGGCTATTTTTCCGTGGGAGCATCCCAATATAAAAAAGTGGCCGCGTATGTATTGAACCAACAGCAGCGGCACGCCAGAACAACAACAGCTGCGGAAATGGAGAAACTGGCCGCCATGAGTGAAGCGTTGGGGCTTCCGCATGCGGATGCCCCGGCACCCCGCCTTGCGGGGTGCATTCCTTCGTTGAGCCACGGGTGTAAACCCGTGGGGTAACCACCGGCCTAACGTCTCTACACCGAACCCCGCTCTGCGGGGTGGATGACGTCTCCCGTTGCACATTTCCGGCCGCCTTTACTGATAAAATCCAAAGAGGGGGGCTTCCACTTTGGGCGATTTCCCTAACGATTCCCCATCAAATCCTTGAAAAACAAGAATCCATTTATTGGGACACATGTGAGCGCATACACGGGGCTGGCAAAAAAACTCGCCCCTAGGGCGCGGCTGTGGTAGACTGGGGCCATGCAGAGGGAAGAGCTGGAAAAGACCCTGGGATACACCTTCACGGATGCCGTTTGGCTGGAGCAGGCGCTCACCCACCCCAGCGTGGACCAGAAGCGCAGCACCAACATTGCGTATGAGCGCCTGGAGTACCTGGGAGATGCCGTGCTGGAGCTGGTGGTGAGCCGAGAGCTTTTCACCCGTTTCCCGAAGGCGGACGAAGGCCAGCTCACCCAGATGCGTTCCGCCGTGGTGAGCCGCCAGCACCTTGCCGGCTTGTGCGCCAAGCTCGGCTGGGGAAACCAGCTGGCCATGAGCCCCCAGCTGGAGAAGAGCGGCGGCCGCACCACCGCCTCCGTGCTTGCCAACACCTTTGAAACCGTCATCGGCGCCGTGATGATGGATTCCAACTACGCTGCCGCCCGCAAGGTTTCCCTGGCCCTGCTGCAGGACAGCCTGAACCGCGTGGAGAGCCTGACCGCCGTGAACTACAAGGGTGAACTGCTGGAGACGCTGCAGGCCATCAATAACAGCGGCCCGGAATATGCCGTGGCCGCCGTGGGCGACAACCCCGGCCTGGGCCCGTTCCGCGCCACGGTCACCTGGTGCGGTATCCTTCTAGGCACCGCAGAAGGCCCCAGCAAGCACAAGGCGGAAATGGCCGCCGCCAAAGACGCCCTCCAGCACAAGCGCTGGGAGGGGAAGTGACAGGCGCCTAGTCCTTTTTGGCCGAAAGCGTCATCATCTGTACCGCGTTCTCCGTGGCCTGCACGGGGATGGTGTCGTTGGAGTCACCGATGCGGAGACGGAATTTGCCCTCGCGGGGGAGGTTGAGCTCGGCGAACTTGTTGGCATCGTCCTTGAGCGTGGGCAGGGTGGTGCGGGCCACCTCCTTGCCGTTCTCATCCAACAGGGTGATGGGGGTGGCGGTATCCGTGCGCGGGGAGACGTTCACCATGAGCCTCTGCACGTTGGCGGGCTGGCCCTGCTTCTCGTGCCAGGCGCGGGAGAGCTTCAGGTAGCGCTCCGTCACGTCCTCGGAAGCCACGGGCTCCTTGCCGATTTGCTTGGCAATCAGGAGGGGATAGAAATAGTCCTTGCCATCCGGGGTTGCGGCCTTGATGCGCTCCAGGGGCTCGCGCTGCGGGTCCAGCATGCCGATGTAGCTCATGACCCACGCGCTGTTGAAATCCTTCTCGTTGTACTCGATCATGTGCCACTCGCCGTCGAACCAAGCCTCCGCCCAGGTGTGGTTGCCCTCAATGTGGTGCCAAGAGAGCAGGCCGCACACGCGGGCGGGAATGTCCACCGCGCGCAGCGCGCACACCAGCAGGATGCTCTGCCCGGTGCAGGAAACCTTCTTTTCCGCCAGCGCCTCCAGCGCATTCATGTCTGCGCGGCGGCGCTCCGTGGTGTAGTACACGCCCGTGGCCTTGGGAAGTTGGGTGGCGAGCGCCAGCACGGCCTCCCGCGCGCTCTTGCAATCCTTCACCATTTCCCTGGCCATGGGGGTGATGACGGGACGCCAATCGCAGGGCTCCTCCGTGAACACGCGGTCCGGCACCACGCTGGCCGCCTTCAGCTCTGCGGAAGGGGCATCGCTCCAAGCAAACTCCCCTGCCACCGCTGCAGAAACAGCCACCAAAAATCCAATCAGCAAACCTTTCATGCCAAATTCAAAATCCTAAATTCAAAATCCTAAATCCCGACCTCCCCGTACAGCGTGAACCCCGTGCATTCCGTAATCTTCACCGGCACAATCGTCCCCACCTCCGCCTTGCCTTTCTGGATAATCACCGGCTTGTTCTGGGAACTACGCCCCTGCTGCCTGTCGGGGTTGTTCTTGCTGGGGCCTTCCACGAGGATGCTCTGCTCCGTGCCCACCAGGGCCATGTTGCGGGCGGCGGCAATGCGGTTCACGGTTTCCAGCAGGTCGTGGTTGCGCTCCTCCTTCACGCGCAGGCAAATCTGGTTCGGCATGGCTGCGGCCACGGTATCCCGGCGCGGTGAATACTGAAACACGAAGGCGTTGTCGAATTGCACGCGCTCCACCGCCGCCTTGGTCTGTTGGTAGTCCTCGTCCGTCTCGCCGGGGAAGCCCACGATGATGTCCGTGGTGATGGCCAAGTCCGGGCGGGCCTCCCGCATGGCATCGCACAGGCACAGGTACTTCTCGTTCTTGTAGGGGCGGCGCATGAGCTGCAGGATGCGGTCGCTGCCGCTCTGCATGGGGAAGTGGATGTGGCTGCACAGCTTGGGGAGGTAGGTGTACGCCTTCACCAGGTCCTCCCGGAAACCGATGGGGTGCGGCGAGGTGAAGCGGATGCGCTCCAGGCCGTCGATGTCGTGCACGCTCTCCAGCAGGCGCACGAAAGCGGAGCGTCCGTTCACGGCGGGATCGTCCTTGCCGTAGCGGTTCACAATCTGGCCGAGCAGGGTAACCTCCTTCACGTCGCGTTCCACCAGCTCGCGCACCTCTTGCACAATATCCGCAGCGGGGCGGCTGCATTCCACGCCGCGCGTGCTGGGAACAATGCAGTAGGAGCAGCGCATCTCACAGCCCTGCATGATGGAGACGAACGCGGTGCAGCCGTTGGAAATCGGCAGGTGGTCGCGTATCTCGTTCTGGAATCCCTCCACCTCCCCCACCTCGCAGATATGCGCGCCGCGCTTGGGCGGCTCCGTGAGCCCCATGCCCAGACGGCTTTTGAGCAGGCGGTTGCAGATGGCGTACACGTTGTGGTAGTGGCGCGTGCCGGTCACCACGTCCAGCCGGTTGATATCGCGGAAAAGGGACTGCGCGCGGCTTTGCACCATGCAGCCCATGAAGCCGTACACCACCCAGGGCTTGGCCTCCGGGCGCGCACAGAGCAGGCCCATCTTGCCCAGGGCCTTGAGCTCCGCTTTTTCGCGCACGGCGCAGGTGTTGATGAGGATGACATCCGCCTCCCGCTCGTCGGAGGTGAGGGTGTAGCCGCCGGAGAGGAACATGCTGGCCACCTGTTCGGAGTCTCGCTCGTTCATCTGGCAGCCGTAGGTTTTGATAAGGACGGAAGGCATGGTGCGTAGTATCAGGATTCGTATTCAGTGGGGTCCGGGATTCCGGCGGATGAGAAGGCATCCTTGCGTTCGCGGCAGGTGGCGCACTGCCCGCAGTGGCGCTCGCCGCCGCAGTAGCAGGAGTAGGTGTGCGCGTAGTCCACACCCAGCTGCGCGCCCTGCGCCACAATCTCTCCCTTGCTTGCGTGGATGAACGGCGCCAGCACCTGCAGTTGCGCGTAGGTGCCCAGGCGGATGGCCTCGGCCATGGCGTCCATGAACTCCGCGCGGCAGTCGGGGTACAGGTCGTGGTCGCCCGCGTGGGCGGCTATCACCAGCGCCTCTGCTCCCGCGCTCTCCGCCACGCCGGCGGCAATGGCCAGGAAGATGCCGTTGCGGAAAGGAACCACGGTTTGCTTTAAATTCTCCTCCGCGTAGTCGCCCATGGGAATGGCGTCCGCGCCGCTGAGCAGCGCGCTCGCCAAGTGCGGCTTGAGCACGGTGAGGTCGATTTCGCGGTACGGCACGCCCAGCGATTCCGCCTGGTGCCGCGCGCACGCCAATTCTTTCCCGGCGTGGTTGCTGCCGTAGTCGAACGACACGGCGCACACCACCTCGTGCCGGGCTTTCGCCCAGTGCAGCGCGGTGGTGGAATCAAGTCCGCCGGAGAGGAGTACGGCTACTTTCATTACAGTTCAGTGTTTTTTTCTGTGTTGCCACGGCGGCGTGGGATTCGGGTTGGCCCACAGCCCCTTTTTGGCGGCCATGGCTTCCTGCTGGTCCCGGGCCAGGTCCTTGTCGTTTGGGGCGTACTGTACATAGTGCCAGGCGCACCCTTCCTGCACCATGGTGCGGTTGATGTTTTGGCCGTCCAGGAAAATCTCGCCGAGCACGCGGTTGTATCGGTCGTGGCTGTGCGTTTTGACCGTGACGGTTCTGCCGGAGATGAGGGAGGCAATCTTGGCTTTTGACTCGTTCCCGAATTCCTGGTGGGATTCCGGGGCATCAATGCCGAACAGGCGGATTTTCACCCGCGTGCCGTTGTCGGTCTGGATGGTCACGGTGTCGCCATCGGAAATGCGCACCACCGCGCCCGTCAGGGTGCCTGTCGAGTCCTCCTCCCCGGTACAGGAGAAGAGACACAGCGCCAGCAGGGCGATCAGAGTGGCTTTCAGCGCTTGGATCATGGCAGCCTGTTTTCCGGCTGGTGCTCTGCCGTGCAGGTGAGCTGGATGCCGCCGCGCATGCCGAAACGGCCCTCCACCACCATCCAGGCGGGGGAGATGGCCTCCACCAGGTCATCCAGGATGCGGTTCACCACCTGTTCGTTGAAGGCGGGGTAGTTGCGGTAGGATGCGAGGTAGTACTTGAGGCTCTTGGTCTCCACGCACTTCTCCGCCGGGCTGTAGGTGATGGTGAGGTGGCAGCTGTCCGGCTGGCCCGTCACGGGACACAGCGACGAGAATTCGTGCGTGTCCAGCGTGATTTTGTACGGCCTGCCGGGCGTGCGGTTCGGGAAGGCTTCCAGCTTGGCATCGTCCGGGGATTTCACGAACGCGGTGTGCTTGCCCAGTATGGTGACATCGTTTTCCATAATTAAATAGTACCCAGTACTTAGTAAATCTTGGTCAGTTTGTATTCCGTCTTGCCGTCCTTCATGCCCCAGCCGAGTTCCGCGAGCTTGGCGCGCAGCTCGTCCGCCTTCGCCCAGTCCTTGGCGGCGCGGGCGGCCCAGCGCTCCTCCGCAATGGCGCGGATGTCCTCCGGCACCTCGATGTCCGCATCCGGGTCCGGCAGCTGCAGGCCCAGGGCCTCTGTGATGAGGCGGAACTGCCGCCACGTTTCCGCAGCCTGCGCGGCATCCAGCTCCGCCGGCTTGATACTGCGGATGGCACTGAACACATGGCCCAGGGCTTCCGGCGTGTTGAGGTCGTCTTCCAGGCTTTCCCAAGCGGGCTGGAAGGGACCCGCATCCGGACGGTTCTTGACGAGGTCTCGGTAGGCGGGCTCCTTGGCGGAGGCGCCTGCGGCCTTGGCGAGCTCCTTGTTGAAGCGGCCGAGCTTGTTGAGGGCGCTGGTGGCGTCCTTCATGCCGGCAAGGGTGAAGTTGAGCGGGCGGCGGTAGTAGGCCCCCGCCAGCACATAGCGCAGGGCGGCGGGCGAGTAGCCCATCTCCTGCAGCTGGTCCAGCGTGTACATGTTGCCCAGGCTCTTGCTCATCTTGGCCCCGTCCACCAGCAGGTGGGTCACATGGAACCAGTGGCGCGCGCTCTCGCCGCCGCATGCGCAGCGGCTCTGCGCTATCTCGTTCTCATGGTGCGGGAACACCAGGTCCACGCCGCCGGAATGCAGGTCGAAGGTGTCGCCAAGGTACTTGTGGCTCATGGCGGAGCACTCCAGGTGCCAGCCGGGGCGTCCCTCTCCCCACGGGGAATCCCAGTGGTTGGGGCCGTCCTCCGGGCGGCGCGCCTTCCACAGCACGAAATCCGCCACGCTGTCCTTGTCGTACTCGTCCACGTCTGCGCGGGTGGCCGCCGTTTTGCCCAAATCCAGGGCCTGGCGGTCCAGGTGCGCCAGCTTGCCGTAGTCTGCGTATGAAGAAATCCGGAAGTACACGGAGCCGTCCTCGCTCTGGTAGGCGTGGCCCTTCTCCATGAGCTTCTGCACAATCTCAATCTGCTCTGCAATGTGGCCCACAGCGCTGGGCTCCACATGCGGCACCAGGCAGTTGAGCGCGGCGCAATCCGTGTGGAACTTCTCCGTCCACTTGTCTGTGTATTCCTTCAGCGGCATGCCCTGCGCCTGGGAGTTGCGGATGGTCTTGTCATCCACATCCGTGATGTTGCGCACATGCTTGGTGCGCAGGCCGCCCAGCTCCACTACGCGCCGGAACACATCCTGCACCACGAACGTGCGGAAATTGCCGATGTGCGCCGCCGCATACACGGTCGGTCCGCAGCAGTAGAATCGCAGCGTCTTGCCGTCCTCCGCCGTAACGGGCTTCACCGCCCCCGACTGTGTATCGTGTAATCTTAACATGCGCCGCAGTATGCCCTATACGCGCGCGCATGTCAATGCCTGTCTGTATCATTCCGTGTGTGCTGACGGGGGAGGATTCCCGTTACGGCCACAAATCCTTGCGGGTGGAACCATCCGGGGCATAGAACTTTTGGCCGCGGAGGGCCGGCGGGTAGAGTATGTTGGAATCGAAGGTTAGCTTGAAGCCCGGCTCCCACGGGATGCCGTATTCTGACAGCAGGGAGACGCATTTGCTCTCCACGGCTTGGTAGAGCAAGAAGTCGTGTTTCGTATCATCTGCGTATATGAACAGCAGGTGGTGGTTCTCATCAATCTCAAGGGCATCATCCTCCCACCATTCAACCAGGTAACGCAGCTTGCCAGCCGCCAGGTTCCGGCGGATGTGCCCTTCACTTTCCGCCAGGAAGTTGCACTCCCTCCCTATGGCTGCCTGAGTCCTTTGCTCCCATTCTTTCTCCCAGCGTTTCCGCAATATCGGGGAGAGATAGAGATGGGCAACGATTGCGCCGATGCAAAACAGGGCCGGGAGGAGCATCTGCACGTCCAAGGTGCCGCGCCTGTACCAGCCCAATGCCGTGAGAGCAATGACCAGAATAATAATCCATGGAGAGAGTCTTCTCATGCCTCTTTGTAGCCCACCCCAATAAAACCACAAAAAGGCAAAAGGCACAAGAAGTTTCCGTGAATTTCCGTGAATTTGGCGTTGGTCGGCAAGATGGAGGGCACTGGCGCGGAAATGCCTTGCGCGCGCAGGCGTTTGCTGGTATGGTGCGGGGCATGGCAACAGACAAGAAAATCACGATGAAGACAAACAAGGGGGACATCCACCTGACGGTGTTCGCCTCCAAGACGCCGATGACGGCGGCCAGCTTCCTGAACCTGGCAACCAAGGGGTTCTACGATGGACTCACCTTCCACCGCGTGATTGCGGATTTCATGATTCAGGGCGGCGATCCCGAGGGAACGGGCTGCGGGGGCCCCGGCTACCAGTTTGACGACGAGTGCCGCCCGGACCTGAAGTTCACCAAGCCGGGCCTGCTGGCCATGGCCAATGCCGGCCGCACCTGGACGGGGCAGGGCACCAACGGCTCCCAGTTCTTCATCACCCACGTGCCCACGGATTGGCTCAACGGCAAGCACACCATCTTCGGCGAGGTGCTTTCCGCAGAGGACCAGCAGGTGGTCAACAGCATCCGCCAGGGCGACACTATCGTGGGTATCGAGATTCACGACGACTGCGCCGACCTTTTCGAGGAGCAGCGGCAGAACATCGACCGCTGGAACTCCAAGCTGAAGAAGTAAGGACCCGGCGGCATGGAATTCGCCGTCCAGGACCTGCATATCGAATTCGGGCCGCGCGTCCTGTTCGACAAGCTCTCCTTTGTGGTGGAGCGCGGGGAGCGCATAGCCTTCGCCGGGCAGAACGGCGCGGGCAAATCCACGCTCATGAAGTGCATTGTGGGGGCCATGGAGCCTGACCACGGGCGCATTCTGCTGCCCAAGTACACCCGTGTGGGCTATCTTCCGCAGGAGGGTATCCACATCTCCGGGCGCCCGTTGCTGGATGAGGTGCTGGGCTCCGTGGGCAATATCATCGAGCTCCAGCAGGAGGTGGACCAGCTCTCCGCAGACATGCAGAAGCTCCCCACGGATTCCACCGAATACCGCGATCTCCTGGAGGAAATCGGCCGCCTGGAGCTCATTCTGCAGGACCGGGATGCGGCCACGCTGCGCCCGCGCACGGAGAGTATCCTGCGTGGCCTGGGATTCGCGGATGCGGATTTCACGCGCGATTGCGGAGAGTTTTCCGGCGGCTGGCAGATGCGTATCGCCCTTGCCAAGCTCCTGCTGCAGGAGCCGGAGGTGCTGCTGCTGGACGAACCCACCAACCACCTGGATATCCAGAGCCAGCGCTGGCTGGAGCAGAGCCTGCGCTCCTACCGCGGCGCCATCTGCATCATCAGCCATGATGTGGCCCTGCTGGACGGCCTGGTCTCCCGCACCATCGCCTTCCACCACGGCAGGGCAGAGGAGTACGCCGGCAACTTCTCCTTCTACCTGAAGGAAAGCGCCGCGCGCAAGGAAGCGCTCCTCCACCAGGCCAAGGCCCAGCAGCGGGAGATTGCCAAGACCCAGCAGTTTATCGACCGCTTCCGCTACAAGGCCACCAAGGCCACTCAGGTGCAGAGCCGCATCAAGCAGCTGGAGAAGGTGGAGCTCATTGAGGTGGAGGAGGACGATGCCGTGATGAGCTTCCATTTCCCCCCGCCGCCCCCCGGCGGCCACACCGTGGTCAAGCTGGAGCATGCCGGCAAGGCGTACGGCCCCATCAAGCTGCTGGAGAACTACGACTTCACCATCGGCAAGGGAGACCGCATTGCCGTGGTGGGCGTCAACGGCTCCGGCAAGTCCACCTTCACACGGCTCATCTCCGGCACGGAGCCCCCGGACAGCGGGGAATTCTCGCTGGGCAGCCACACGGAAATAGCCTTCTTCTCCCAGACCCATGCCGATGTGCTGGACAACGAACAGACCGTGCTGGAGTGCGTGGAGGCCGCCGCCGGCAGGGAAACGCGCCCGCTGGTGAGAAACATCCTGGGCTGCTTCCTGTTCCGCGGGGACGACGTATTCAAGAAAATCGGCGTGTTGAGCGGCGGGGAGCGCTCCCGCGTGGCACTGGTGTGCATGCTGCTGCGCCCGGCCAATTTCCTTATCATGGACGAGCCGACCAACCACCTGGATTTCCAAAGCCAGGACGTGCTGCAGCGCGCGCTGGCGGAGTACCCCGGCTCGTATTGCATTGTTTCCCACAACCGCCAATTCCTGGATCCCATCGTCAACAAGGTGCTGGAATTCCGCCTGGGGCACGCCCCGCGCCTGTTCTACGGCAATGTGAGCCAGTATCTGGAAACGGTGGAGGCGGAAGAACGGCGGGAGAAGGCCTTGGCGGCCGGTGCTCCCCTTGCCGGAACAACCGGAGCGGCGGCGGAGGGTAACCGCAAGGATGCACGCCGCGCGCGGGCCCAGGCGCGAGAGATGCGCAACAAGGTCATCAAGCCCTTGGAGAAAGAGCTGGCCCAGGTGGAGGAAGAGATTGCTGCCGCAGACACCCGCAAGGCGGAGATTTCCGTCGAGCTGGAAAAACCGGAAAACATGGCGGACAATCAGCGCCTCATGGAGCTCACCCAGGAGTATCAGGAGCTGGAAAGGCGCTCGGAAAGCCTGTTCACGCGCTGGGAGGACCTTTCCGTTGAGATTGAGCGCAAGACGGCGGAATTGGCAGAGGAATTCGGCGCCGATTGATTGTTTTTTTGCAAAAGCGTGTCATAGTCGCGCAAAAGTTGTTTACAGCTGAACTTTGTGTAGTAGAATAGCCCTGCGTTTTGCCGATAACTTGACAAAATGCGTAAAGGGTGGATTATACCCTGCCATTTCCAGTCGCCGTTATGCCGAAGAACACAAAGAAACCTGCCAAAAAGCCCGCCGCCAAGGCGGTCAAGAAACCAACCAAGCCCGCGCTGAAGAAGGCGGCCCCCAAGAAGCCTGCCAAGCCCGCGCCGAAGAAGGCGGCCCCCAAGAAGCCCGCCAAGCCCGCGCCCAAGAAGGCGGTTCCCAAGAAGCCTGAGCCGAAGAAGACAGCGGCGAAGCCCGCCCCCGCAAAGGAGGTGAAGAAGGCGGTTCCCCAGCCGCCGGCGAAGCCCGCTCCCCAAAAGCAGGAGAAGCCGGCAGATGCGGTTCGCGGCAAGCGCGCCAAGGGTGAAAAGCCCATCTACAAGGTTACCGCCCAGCAACTGCAAAAGTTTTTCCCGGATGACAACACGCTCAAGGCCGCCTTCCGCTCCCTCTTGGCCATTGCCAAGAAGAACAAGGGCTCTGTGAGCGATGAGGATATCACCAACTCCCTGCCGCCCGATATGGCGGAGGATGATGACATGACGCGCCTGTTCGAGCACCTGCACGAACTGCGCATCGAGGTGAAGGACAGCGACGACGTCATGTCCGAGGAGACGGATGTTTCCCTGGAATCCCCGGAAGCCCAGGAACGGGTGAAGGAACTCATCCGCCAGGCCCAGGAGCAGGGCAACTACCTTACCTTCGACGACATCAACGATGTGATGCCCCAGGGCGTGGTGGATGCCAACGACTTTGACGAAATCCTCTCCCGCATGCGTGGAATGGGAATTGATGTCATCGACTCCGCCGATGTGGATTCCTACCGCGACCGCCAGCGCTTGTCCGATGGCGAGGAGGAAACCGCTGCGGAAAAGCTCAACGCCAAGATGGATATCTTGGACGACCCCGTGCGCATGTATCTCAAGCAGATGGGGCTCAAGGAGCTGCTCTCCCGCGAAAAGGAGGTGGAGATTTCCCGCCGCATCGACCAGGCGGAGGGCAGCCTCCGCGAATGTCTCCACAAGTTCGGTTCCGTGGCTACCTACTACTGCGATATGGCCGACCGCATCCGCAACAGCCAGGAGCGTTTCGACCGCATTGTCTCCGACAAGAACATCGACCGCCGTGAGAAGTACACGGAGGAGCTTTCCCCGCTCATCAACAAGGTGATATCCAAGCGTGACCAAGTGCGCGAGCTCTACAAGCACCTGGTGGCGGCGCGCCGCCGCAAGAGATCCGTGGCTGCCGCACAGGCCGCTTTCGAGGAGGGACTTGGCGAACTGACAGACCTCTATCCCCAGTTTGCCTTCAAGGGCAAAATCTACGAGGATTTCGTCGACAAGCTCAAGGAGATGCGCCGCCGCATTGTGGCCCAGCAGAACCATCTGGAAAAGGACCCCAACAATTCCACGGCCAGGGAGACCTTGGCCGAGTACGAGATGGACCTCTGGATGAACACGGACGAGTTCAAGGCCACCTTCAAGGTCATGCGCCAAAGCATGAAGGAGGCCCAGGAGGCCAAGAAAGAGATGATTGAGGCCAACCTGCGCCTCGTCATTTCCATCGCCAAGAAGTACACCAACCGCGGCCTGGCGTTCCTGGACCTCATTCAGGAGGGCAACATGGGGCTCATGAAGGCTGTGGAGAAGTTCGAGTACCGCCGCGGCTACAAGTTCTCCACATACGCCACGTGGTGGATTCGCCAGGCCATCACCCGCTCCATTGCGGACCAGGCCCGCACCATCCGCATTCCCGTGCACATGATTGAGACCATCAACAAGCTCATGCGCCACCAGAAGAACCTGGTGCAGAGCCTGGGCCGCGAGCCCTCCCCGGAGGAGCTCTCCGCCGAGTGCGGCATGCCCGTGGAAAAGGTGCGCGCCGTGCTCAAGATGGCCCAGCAGCCCATCTCCATGCAGCAGCCTGTGGGCGATTCCGACGACACCTCCTTCGGTGATTTCCTGGAGGACAAGAGCGCGGAAAACCCCATGGACGGGGCATCCTACAATTCCCTGCGCGACAAGATAGGCGATGTGCTCAACACGCTCAACCAGCGCGAGCGCGCCGTGATTGAGCAGCGCTTCGGCCTGAAGGACGGAACACCCCGCACCCTGGAGGAGGTGGGCCGCCAGTTCAACGTGACCCGTGAGCGAATCCGCCAGATTGAGGCCAAGGCCCTGCGCAAGCTGAGGCACCCAACGCGTATCAGCAAGATTACCGGCTACCTGCCGGATTCCGCAGAGGGTTGATTCTGCGGGCCCCCACAGTTTCAGGCACCCTCCCAAGGCGGGCAGGGTGCCTTTTGCTTGCCGGAAGCTGCAAAAAAATATGAAAAGGACGCACTTTTGGGAGTGACTCCCCGCGCGCGTTATGGTATAGTATCACCACAAAAGCATGAGAAAAGCGTTTACTCGCCTTGCGGCCCTTTCTTTGGCAGTCCCGGTGGCACTGTCCGGTTTCCCTGCGGCCTCTGCGCAGGATGATGCGGATGCCATTGTCACACGGGAGGATTCTCGTAGGCAGATGCAATTGCAGGATGCCATGCTGCAGGTGCAGCAGGCCCGCCAAGCCTACAGTGACAAAAAATACACGGATGCAGAGGAGCACTACCGCAACGCCCTGGCCGTCATTCCCAAGGTGGAGGCCACCGCGCAGCATGTACAGTTCATCAAGGACAGCCTTTCAGATGCCTTGATAGCCAAGGCCATCGACTACCGCTCCGTGGGCCGCCACGAGGAGGCAACCGAGTTCCTGAAGGAGGCCGTGCAGCTTTCCCCCACCAATGCCCGGGCCAAGGGCGAGCTCGCCATCACGGCGGACCCCGTGCGCACCAATCCCGCCCTCACCCCGCAGCACGTGGGCAACGTGGAGGAGGTGGACCGCCTGCTCACCCTGGCATACGGCGCTCTTGACCTCGGCAAGTACGACGAGGCCGAGCAGTCTTTCCGCCAGGTCGCCAAGTACGATGCCTACAACATTGCCGCCCAGCGCGGTATAGAGACCGTCAACAGGTACCGCAGCCGCTACAACAAGGCATCCCATGACTCGGTGCGCGCCAAGGCCCTGGAGGATGTGGACGCCCAGTGGGATGACGAGAACCTGGAGACCGGCATGGCCCCCAAGCCGATAGACGCCCCCAGCGGTGATGCCGTTTCAACCGATGTGAACGGCGGGCTCATTGTGGAGGATGCGGTGGAGGAGGCGCGCGTTTCCCACGCGCTGGACGACATCCGCCTGCCGCGCATCGTCTTTGACGAGGCGAGCGTGCTGGATGTGGTGGACGCCCTGCAGGCGCAGGTGAAGCGCTATGAGAAGGACAACCCCACCGGTGCCCGCCACATCAACGTCTCCACAGATTTCGGCCCCGTGGATTCCCCCGGGTACAAGGCCATCATGGAGAAGCGGGTCACGCTCAACCTGAGTGATGTCACCATGCGCGAGTTGCTGGACACGCTCTCCCGCCAGCTGGGGATTTCCTACTACCTGACGCCGCTGGGCGTGGAAGTGGCGTACTCCGGGCGTGATTTCGGCCCCATGGTTGAGCGCGTGTATTCCGTGCCGCCGCATTTCTTCGACGGCCAGGAGAACGAGGGAGAGGAGGAGAGCGAGGATGATTTCACAACCTCCAGCTCCCACGTGGTGGTGAAGCGCATGAACCCCGTGAAGGCCCTCAAGGACATGGGCGTCTCCTTCCCGGAGGGCGCCAATGCCCGCTACGATGCCAGCAACCGCCGCCTGGTGGTGCGCAACACCATCCACAACCAGGAGGAAATCGAAAGCCTCATTGCCACGCCGCTGAAGATGAACAGCAATTCCGTGGTGCTCAGCGTGGTGGCGGTGGAGGTCAGTGAGACCGACCTCAAGGAACTCGGATTCGAGTGGCTGGTCAACATGAACGTCTCTCCCAACGGCAACAGCATTATGAGCGGCGGCGGCGCGGAGACTATAGCCTCCGCTGCAGGCATGCCCTGGGCCACCGTGGGCGCGGGAGACCCCAACACGCCGAGCGTGGGCGGCCTGCGCAGCGGTGAGGGCGCCATATCCACCTCCAGCATCGACCGCCTGATTTCCCGCGGCAGCACCAGTGCTTTCAGCGCCGCCATGAGAGAGGAGCCCAAGGCCCCCGGCATCCTGACCGTGCGCGGCGTGTGGGGCGCGGGTGATGTGGCCGTTATCATGCGCGGCCTGGACCAGAAGAAGGGCGCGGATATCATGGAGAACCCGCGCATGATTTTCACCCCCGGCATGGAGGAGCAGGTGGTGTTCGCCAATGTGCGTGAAATGTACTACCCGGAATCCTACGAGGCCCCGCAGATCAGTTCCTCCGGCAACGGTGGCAACGGCGGCAACAATGGTCAGGGCGGCAATCAGGGGACCGGGCGCATGCAGTCCACCATTGCCACCGCCTCCCACCCGGAAAGCTTCCTGCGTTTCGGTATGTCGGAGGATGCCGTGGGCGGCGTTGGCTCCATCCTTCAGGTGCACAGCGCGGAGGTTTCCGAGGACGGCCAGTTCATCACCATTGCTCTCACCGTTACCGTGAATGATTTCGAGGGATTCGTGAACTGGGGCTCCCCCATTGATTCCTACCTCTGGGGCCCCGGCCGCGGCACCAACGCCCTCGGCAACCAGAATCAGCAGCTGGAGAAAATCACCCTTACGGACAACAAGATTCTCCAGCCCATTTTCAAGCGCCGCATGGAGAACACCAAGGTGACGCTCGCCCCCGGTTCCGTGGTGGTCATCGGCGGCCTCCAGGAATCCAAGATGGTGCGCTTTGAGGACAAGCTGCCCATTTTGGGAGATTTGCCGCTCGTGGGGCGCCTGTTCCGTTCGGAGGGGCAGGAGAGCATCCGCAAGGCCCTCATCTTCTTTGCCAAGGTGGATGTGGTGGATCCCACCGGCAAGGACCCCAACACCGGGCGCCGCCCAGGTTCCTTCTTTGATGGACAGTAATTGAAACAACCCTTTTAGACATGGCCAACGACGACAACGACAAGTACGCAGACGAGGCGACACAGGTCCGCAGCATCATCAAACAGTTGAATGAGGACAAACCCTCCAAGGTGAAGTCCCGCGAGGTGGTTATCCGCGCAGACGGCACCAAGGTGGTGCGCGTCACCAAGAAGCGCAAGGTGATGATTACGGAGGATCAAAAGCGCCGCAAGGGGCGCAAGCAGTTTCTCATCGTCCTGCTTTGCCTGTTCCTCATCTGCGGATTGGGCGTGGGCGCCTTTTTCTTCCGCATGGCTTCCATGACGGGAGATTCCTACGTTCAGGCGCAGGCGGAAGAGCTCAAACAGGCTTGGGGTGCCAGCTCCATCCGTGCCGTGGGTTCCGGCGTGAGCGGCAACAGTTTCCATTTGGATTCCCTGGTGCTCGCCTTCCCGGATTCCTCCATGATTGAGCGTGTGGAGATGAACGGCATCAATGCGGATCTTTCCTCGTCCACCTTTGTCGGCGGGCGTCTGAGCGGCGACCTGATCAGGGTCAAGAGGATCACCATTCAGCTCAGGGAGACCGCCACCCGCCTTTCCTTCCCCATCCGCCAGGGGGAGGACCTGTGGAATTTCCGCCGCGTAGAGTGTGAGAGCTTCAACCTGGCCTTCGGGGAGAACGGCAATTCTCCCGTGAGCCTGGAAAATTGCAGCTCCTACATGTACTACCCGGACAACTCCATGCGCGATGTCTGCGTGTTCTGCCTCAAGGGTGGCTTGCTCAAGCTGGCGGGATGGAAGAAAATCCACATCAACGAAGCCAAGTTCAACATTTCCAAGGTGGCTATCGAGGACTTCGCCCTGACGGGTACGACGGACAATGTTGTGGGCAATTCCCTGGATACGCCCATCACCTCCTTGTCTATTTTCGGATCCATCCGTGACCAGGCCTTGCTGGCGGGGCCCTATATTTTTGACTCCAACAACATGCCGCTCACGGAGTTTACCGCCGGCAAGTTCCAGTTCTTCTTGAACGCCAAGACCCGTTCCGTGGCGAAAGCCAGGAGCAACTCCAAGGCTTTCATCGCCCTTCCCTTCGGCAAGCCCGCCCCCACCTTCATCGGCGACTTCCGGGTCAAGCAGCTTAGCATCACGGAAATCCCCGGTATGATTCCCCTCATCGAGCATATCGAGCCGCAAAAGCGCAAGAACTACACCCCGCCCACCATTCAGGAGGCCCTCGTGGTCTTGGATGAGGTGGATGGCGCCCTGGCCCTGCGCATTGATGCAGGGCAGGCCGTGGAGCGTGATTTGATTGAGCTGAAGTGCGATTTCCGCGTGGACGAGGCCAACCAGCTTCAGGGAACCATGGCGTTCGGCCTGCCTGCCGCGCTCACCCATGCGGAGTACCCGGATGGGTTGGCGGATCCCATTTTCACCGAGCAGGAGGGCGTGGCTTGGCTCAACCTGCAGCTGGGAGGCCCCGCCAACCGCCCGCAGGACGACAGTGCCATCTTGGAGGCCCGCGCCGCAGAGGCCCGCAAGAGCCGCCCGGAGAGGATTCCCTTTGAGAGCATTGATGTGGACAGGCTGGTGGACCAGATGCGCGATTCCAAGGACGATCGCCGAGATGTTCCCAATGTGGCCCGTCCCAATGAGCAGGCGGTGGATTTGGACAACCGCGACCGCAACAATCCCTTCGATTCCCCGGCTCAGCAGCAACAGCAGCAGAATCAGATGGATTTCGGCGGGAATGATGTCGACACCAGCTTGCAGCCGCTTTCCCCGTTCTAATTCTCGGCATTCCAGATTGATTTCCGATGTACAACCGGGATACAGAACTGCGCAGCGCCTGGTGGTCACGCATGGTGGGGCACATCCTCTGGTTTGTGGTGACCCCGCTTTGCATGACGCTGCGCAAGCGGCTCATCATTGCGGAGGAGGAGAAGCCCCTCCACCCCGGTGAGGAGCCGGTGATTGTGGCCTTCTGGCACAACCGCAGCTTTGTGCCGGCCCACTTTTACAAATACGTGCTCAAGGCCCGCACGCCCATGTGCCTGCTCAGCAGTGCCAGCAAGGAGGGCGCCATGATGGAGGCCCTCATCAGCCACTACGGCATGAGCGTGGTGCGCGGTTCCAGCCGCCGCCGCGGCATTGCCGCTTTCAAGGAGCTGCTGCGCGTGGCCCGCTCCGGGCACAGCATCTGCATCACCACGGACGGCCCCAAGGGCCCCATCTACAAGTCCCATGCAGGTGTGGTGAAACTGGCCTCCCTCACAGGTCTGCCCGTTGTGCCGGTGTGCGTGGATATGCCGGGCTGCTGGCGCGCGGAAAAGGCATGGGACAAGTTCGCCGTGCCGCTGCCGTTCTCCCGGGTGAACGTGCGCTGGGGCAACCGCATCATCGTTCCCCCCGGGTTGGAGGACAATGCGCTGGCGCAGTACACCGAGCAGCTGGATGCCGCCATGCGCCACGGCCGCCCGGATTTCGATTCCCTTGAACCAAACTCAAAATGACACCGCAAATCATTGATGGAAAAGAGGTGGCCAATCGCGTGCGCGAGGGCCTGAAAGATGAAATAGCGGAACTCACCGCCGCCGGCCACACCCCGGGGCTCGCCGTGGTGCTGGTGGGGGAGGACCCCGCCTCACAGGTGTATGTGGGCTCCAAGGTGAAGGCTTGCGCGGAGCTTGGCCTCTACTCCCAAAAGTGGGCGCTCCCGGCTGATACCACCCAGGAGGAGCTTGTGGAGCTCATCCACAAGCTCAATGCAGACGACCGCATCCACGGCATCCTGGTGCAGAGCCCGCCCCCGCCCCACATTGACGAGGAGGCTGTCATTCTCAACATCGACCCCCGCAAGGACGTGGACGGTTTCCACCCCGCGAACGTGGCCAAGCTGGTGCTGGAGGACGAGGAAGGCTTTGTGCCGTGCACTCCGCTGGGCTGCATGGAGCTGCTCAAGGCGTACGGCATCGAGACCGCCGGCAAGCATGCCGTGGTGGTGGGACGCAGCATGATTGTGGGCAAGCCCATGGCCAACCTGCTGGTCAGCAAGAAGGCCAATGCCACCGTGACTATTGCCCATTCCCGCACCAAGGACCTGGCAGCGCTTTGCCGCACGGCGGATATTGTGGTGGCCGCCGTGGGACGCCCGGAGATGATCAAGGCGGATTTTGTGAAGGAAGGCGCTGTGGTGCTGGACGTGGGTATCAACCGTATCCCGGATGCCACCCGTCCGCGCGGCTACCGCATTGTGGGTGATGTGGACTATGAGGCCGTAAAGGACCGCTGCTCCGCCATTACCCCCGTTCCGGGCGGCGTGGGCCCCATGACCATCGCCATGCTGATGGCCAACACGGTGAAGGCCTGCCGCCAGCTCACCCGCTGAGCCATGCGCTCCATTTTGTCAGTTCTTGCCCTGCATGCCGCCCTGTTGCTGGCGGCATGCTCCAGCACGGACGGGCATGCCACCATCACCCGCTCAAGCTCGCCGGAGTTTTCTGCGGAGAATGCGGCTGCCGTGGCTGCCTACTATAACAGTGCGGAGTTCAAGCTCAGCCACGAGGATCCCCGCGTGCCGGAGGATTACGCGGAATTCAAGCGCATATCCATCTACCCGCTCACCTACAAGGTTTGGAAAAACGCCGCGCTCATGAAATCATCGGGAGCGCGCCGCGTGGTGATTGATTTGGGGATGCAGCGCGGGTTCCTGTATGTGAACGGGGAGGTGGCCATGGATTTTCCCGTCTGCTCCGGCAAGAACGGTGGCACGCCGCGCGGCTCCTACCGCATCTTGGAAAAGCAGGTGCACCACACCTCCAACCTGTACCACGTTCCCATGCCCTACTTCATGCGCCTCACGAATGACGGCATCGGCATGCACATCGGCTATGTGGGGCGCGATCCGCTCTCCCACGGCTGCATCCGCATTCCGCGCGCGGCCTGTGTGCCCCTGTACGGCAACGTTCCCGTGGGCACGGAGGTGGAGGTGCGCTGAGCGCGCCCTCAATGAGCCCGCCACTGGCAGAGCTGGCTGGGGAAAAGGCACTCTGCGCAGGGATTGGCGGCGCAGAAATCCGCCTCTATCTGCAGCAGTGCCTGGTGCGCGTAGCTCAGGGAGAGCAGGGGGGCCAGGTCATCACGCTTCCCGAACAGCCTTTGCGCCGTGCGGCCTATGCGTGATGCCGGGGCACCGCCGGGCAGCGCCAGGTAGGATTGCCACGCAGCGGGTGAATCATCCTGCGCGTAGACGTGGTTGGTGAGGAAATCCGTGATGCGCTGCTTGCCCACCAGGGCGGATTTGCGCGGCATGGGGGCGGAGGGCAGCGTGCAGTGAGTGTCCCAGTATGGGTGGGAGATGCCGCCGAGCACCTTGGCCAGCAGCTTGGCGCGCGCGGCGTTCAAGTTCGGTTCGATGCTTGCCCAGTGCAGCGCGCTTTCCGCCAGCGCGGCCACGCGCCGCTGCGGGTGGTTGAGCGGGCGCACAGGGGAGAGCACCCACGGCAGGTTGTGCGGGTCCGCCAGCTCGAACTGTTCCCGCAAGGCCCACCAGGAATCCCATACGCGGCGGTGGTAGGCGCGCGCATCTGCAGAGCTGCGCGCCGGCAGCACGGGCACCAGGAAGCCTGCCGTGCCGAAAAGGATGGATTCCGCCTGCTTGCCGAGCTGTGCGAGCGGCGCGCGGCGCGCGAGCATCTGCATGGCCACCTTGTTGGCGGAATAGCCCAGCGTTTCCGCCCAGGCCTCAAACCAGGTTTGGCGCGTTCCCAAGTGCTCCGCCTTGGCGCGGAAGAGGTGGCGCTTGTTCTCCAGACGGTGGGCTGCAGCCGCTTGCAGCAGGGAGGCAATTTCCCCCGCATCCATGTGGCGCAGCGGCTCGCGGCAGCGTTCCGTCTCGGTGTCGTTTGCCTTGTGCGGCATGCCGGCGGCGCGCTGCCAAACCTCGTCCGGTATGGTGAGAACGGGTACTTCCCGGTGCAGGGAGTTGCGGGTGTACCATCCACCCGGAGGCTCCTTGAACACCACATGCAGCATCACCTTGTTGAAGGCGGGATTCGCGCCGTGCCCGTGGTGTTCCCAGTCTTGCGCGGTGGGGTCCAGCTCAATGTCTCCGCGCTGGCGCACGCCGTCCAGCTCCATCTCCGCGTTCAGGAAATCCGGCCCGGCGCAGCGGTTCCACTCGCCGAAATCCAGGATGCGCACGCTTCCGTGGCCGCGCGTCACTCCCTCCATTCCCAGCATGCCGGCAGCCCAAAGTGCCTGCAGCTCCATTTCCGGAAGCCTGGTGGCAGGCTCGTAGTCCTCTGCCGCCGCAGTGGCGGGAAAAACGCGGCGCAGCAGGTCTCCGTAGGCGGCAGCCGCCCTCTGTCGCTCGGCGGGCATGGCGCGGATTACTTGTCGCCTTCGTCTGTGGGCTTCAACCCCTCTTCCAGGGTCTCGCACACATAGCCGAATGTTTCATCGTTCTTGGCATTCATGGAACGCAGGGTCTGGTGGGCTTCCAGCACATGGCGCTTGCGCTCCGTTTCGGTGAGGGTGGCGGAATCCTCCTGTGTATCCGCCTCCGTATCCAGCTGCTCGCGGCGCGCCTGCACGTCCTTTTCCCAGAATGGGTGCGGCGGGTCAATCTCCATGAGCATGTCCAGCCCCAAATCCTCCATGGCAGCGCGCGCGCGCTGGGTGGGGGAAGCCACCAGGGCCTTGCCGCCCACTGCCTGGAGCTTGTGCGCCAGTGCCGCCAGCGTGCCCATGAACGTGGAATCCACGCCGGGGCAGACCTCCAGGTCCACCACCACGCAGGTGCCGCCGCTCTCCATGTAGGCATCCGCCAGGTTTTTGAGGGTGGGGCTGTTCATGAAGCTGCCGCGGCTGGCGCAGCGTATCCACAGGCAATCGTCAAATCGGTGGTGGGAAAGGGATGTGTCTGACATGGTAATAAGATTAGCGACTATCCTACTCCTTCCGCCGCCGCATGGCAAGAAAAAAACAGGCGGAATTCAATGTCGCGCAATTTCGCGCGCGGAGCGCGTCCGGGGTGAACTTTGTGCTTGATTCTGTGCGGAAAATGGGGTTGAATAGGCGGGATATGAAAACATTTGCCTTCATGATGGTGGCGGCTGTCGGCGCCGCCTTGCTCAGCTCCTGCGGTGAGTGCCCGTGCAATGCCAGTCACAGCGACTATCTGCGGGATGTGCCCGTGACCACCAGCCGCTCCTTCAATTAAACGATGTCGTTTGAGATACGCGAAAAGCCTGACAAGCTGGAGCGTGCCCTGCTGGTGAGCATCGGCATGCCGGGGGAGCTGCGCCGTGAGCGGGCGGCCCTGCTGGCGGAACTGGAGAACCTGGTGGAGAACCTGGGCATCGGCATTGCCGGAAGCCGCCTGGAGTTCACGCGCGAGGTCCAGGCCAAGTACATCTGCGGTATCGGCAAGGCGGAGGAGATTCGCGACTGGGTGGTGGAGACGGATGCCGATGCGCTCATCTTCGACAACCTGCTCACTCCCTCCCAGCAGCGCGAGTGGGAGAAGCTGGTGGGCGTTCCCGTGGCGGACAGGGAGGAGGTGATACTCGACATCTTCGCCCAGCGCGCCCGCACGCGGGAAGCCGTGCTGCAGGTGGATTTGGCGCGCATGCAATACGCCTTGCCGCGCATGGCCGGCATGTGGAAGCACCTGGACCGCCAGCGCGGCGGCTCCGGTGGCGGCAAGGGCGGCGGTGCAGCCGCACGCGGCGAGGGCGAGAAGCAGATCGAGGTGGACCGCCGCCTCGCGCACGACCGCATCGAGGCTATCCGCGACGAGCTGGAAACCGTGCGCCGCCAGCGTGCCACCCAGCGCAAGGAACGCATGCGCCAGGGGATTCCATCCGCCGCCATTGTGGGCTACACGAATGCCGGCAAATCCTCCCTGCTCAACATGAGCACCGGGGCCGGCGTGCTCGCCAAGAACATCCTCTTTGCCACGCTGGACACCACCAGCCGCAAGATTGAGCTGCCGGACGGCCAGCCGCTCGTGCTCACGGACACCGTGGGCTTCATCCGCAACCTGCCCACGCGCCTGGTGGAGGCGTTCAAATCCACCCTGGAGGAGGCCGTGCTGGCCGATTTCCTGATTCAGGTGGTGGATGCGAGCGACCGCGAGGCCCTGCGGCACTACGAGACCACTTGCGAGGTGCTGGAGAGCCTGGGCGCGCACGGCAAGCCCATGATTGTGGTGTGGAACAAGACAGACCTGATACCGGAGGACCAGCGCGAAGCCCAGCTGGAGGCGCTTGCCGCCAAGGTGGATTGCCCGAGCCTGCCGATGAGCGTGGTGCGGGAGCAGGGGCTTGATACCCTGTATGCCGCGTGCACCGGCGTGCTTGCCGGCCGCGTGGAGCGCGCCACCTACCGCATCCCCCAGGCGGAAAGCCGCATCATTGCCATCATGCACCGCGACGGCAAGGTGGTCTCCACCGACTACGAGGGGAACGACATTATTGTGGAAGCCATCCTTCCCAAGGAATTTTCATCACGAATCCAAAACTACAGAATATGAACAGCAAGAAAGTATTGACGCTGGCCGCAACCGCCGCCCTGGCGCTGGGCATGCTGCCCTCCTGCTCCCACAAGGGCGTGGGCCCCAGCCACCGCTACAAGAGCGCGGACGAGTGGGAGCGCGCCACGCGCCACCAGAAGAAGGCGTACACGTTTGAAGACTTCATCGCCAGCCCGAACTATACGCTCAGCCGCGATATCTGGCACGGTGCGGCGCTGAACGACTACGCACCCGCGGAATCCTACGTGGTTGTCCTGCTCAAGGAGCAGCGCGGGCGCCTGTACATACGCGGCCGCATTGCCATGGATTTCCCCATCTGCTCCGGCCGCGTGGGCGGCAGGGAGACGCCGCGCGGCACCTTCCGCATCTCTGAGAAGAAGGAGTTCTACCGCTCCCACTCCTACGGTTCCTACATGGATGCCAACAACAACTTTGTGAAAGGCAACGCCGTGGCCGGCGTGCCCGGCCCCAAGGGCACCCATTTCGAGGGTGCGGACATGCCCTACTGGATGCGCTTCAACGGCGGCGTGGGCATGCATGTGGGCAATGTGCACCGCGTGGGCCAGTCCCACGGCTGCGTGCGCGTGCCGGAGGAGGCCTGCAAGATTGTCTTCAGCAAGATGGGGGTGGGCTCCAAGGTGATTGTCAAGTAACTCCCGCGCGCTGTTTCCCATGGTTACGTGCCTGTACTCCGCCACCGTCTGCGGTATCGAGGGCCTGGAGGTCCGCGTGGAGGTGGATGCCGAACCTGTCAAGGAGATGGGGCGCACCCTGGTGGTCGGCCTGCCGGACACCGCCGTGCGCGAGAGCGTGCAGCGCGTGAACTCCGCCCTGGTCAACAGCTCCTTCTACAAGCCGGGGGAGATGGCCGTTACCGTGAACCTGGCCCCGGCGGATGTGAAGAAGCAGGGCCCCGGGTTCGACCTTCCCATCGCCCTGGGCGTGGAGATGGCCATTCAGCAGAACTGCCCCAACGTGCCGGATGTGCACCGCCGCCTGGTGCCCCTGCAGCTGGAGGACTGGTCTCTGGTGGGCGAGCTGGCTCTGGACGGTTCCGTTCGCGGTGTGCGCGGTGTGCTGCCGCTGGCCATTGCCGCGCGAGATGCCGGGCGCAAGTACCTGATGGTTTCCCCGGAGAACGCCGCAGAGGCGGCCGTGGTGGAGGGAATAGAGGTTTACGCTGTGGACAACCTCCTGATGGCCTGGGATGTGCTGAGCAACCGCGCGGCCTTCCGCCCGGTGCAGCCGCAGGTGGCGGACGATGCGGATTTGCGCGATATCGACTTCGATGAAATCAAGGGCCAGCCGTATGCGCGGCGTGCCATGGAGATAGCCGCTGCGGGCGGGCACAACCTGCTGATGTGCGGCAGCCCCGGCAGCGGCAAGAGCATGCTCGCCTCCCGCCTGCCCACCATCCTGCCGCCGCTCACGCATGAGGAATCCCTTTCCGCCAGCAAGATTCATTCCGTTTGCGGGTTGCTTCCCCGCACGGGCGGCCTGCTGCGCCGCCGTCCCTTCCGCGCGCCGCACCACACCATCTCGGATGTGGGGCTCATGGGCGGCGGCACCAATATCACCCCCGGTGAAATTTCCCTGGCGCACCACGGCGTGCTCTTCCTGGATGAGCTGCCGGAGTTCAACCGCCGCACCCTGGAGACCCTGCGCCAGCCGCTGGAAAGCGGCTCGGTCACCATATCCCGCGCCAGCGGCAGCATGGATTTCCCCTGCGCCTTCATGCTGGTGGCGGCCATGAACCCATGCCCCTGCGGCTACCTGGGGGATCCCCGCCACGCGTGCCGCTGCTCGCCGGGGGATGTGGCGCGCTACCGCAAGAAGATTTCCGGCCCGCTGCTGGACCGCTTCGATATGCTTATCGAGGTGCCCCCGGTGGATCCGGCCAGCCTGCTGGGCAAGCCGGACGGCGAGCCCAGCGCGGCCATCCGCGCCCGCGTGGTGGCCGCCCGCGAACGCCAGCATGCGCGCTACGCGGGAACCGGTATCACTTGCAACGCACGCCTTTCCGGCAAGATGCTGCGCAAGCACTGCCCGCTCACCCCGCAGCAGCAGGAGCTCCTCACCCAAGCCGTCAACCAGTTCGCCCTTTCCGCCCGCGCGTTCGACCGCATCCTGCGCGTCACCCGCACCATCGCGGATCTGGCCGGGCACGACACCCCCACCGCAGATGACCTTCTGGAGGCCATCCAATTCCGCCAATTCGAATCACAATTGCACTCATGAGCGATAACTCAGACCCTCAGCTTCTCCCCCTCAGCATGGTCATGACCTGCTACAACGTCGGCCGCTATGTCAGGGAGGCCATCCTCTCCTGCCTGCAGCAGGACTACAAGGGCCCCATGCAGCTCGTCATTGTCAATGATGCCTCCACTGACAACACTGCAGAGGAGATTGACAAGGTGCTGGCCGGGCACGCCGCCGGGTGGGATGTCACCGTGCTGAAGCACGACCGCAACAAGGGCGTGGCCACCGCCACGGATACGGGCTGGGCCGCCGCCAAACACCCGTGGATTGTGATGGTGGATGGCGATGATATCCAGTACCCGGACCGCTGCACCAAGACCGCCCGCATTGTGGCGGAGCACCCGGAGCTCACCATGATTGTCATGAGCGCGCAGAAGTTCAGTGATGAGAACCCGGATTTGGGAATCCTGCCATACTGCGTGGAAAACTACAGGGAGGAGATACCGGAGCTGCACATCCTTTCCACCCCGCAGGACCGTGCCAAGAACTACCTGCACCGCGGCCGCAACCCGCGTTTGAACGGCTTCGGCTGCTCCATGGCCTTCCGCCGGGACCTCTACGAGAAATGGGGCAACCTCTGCCGCGACTGGGAGGACGATGGCCACTACGCCCAGGACCCCGCCTGGGAGGTACGCGCCTTCTTGGCGGGACCCGTCTGCGGCAGCAGTGAGCTTGCCTGCCGCTACCGCATTCATGAGAACAACATCTTCAGCCGCAAGGAAAAGTACGATTATCCCGGCATTCTCGCCCAGGAGCGCGCCAAGGTGAAATACGCCGCCTTCCGTGAGCGCACCAACATTCACATGCTTCAGGATGTGGAGAGGGCAGGGCATGAAGGCCTCACCGAGTGGAGCCAAGATGATATCCGCGAGCTGGAACTCTTCCTCATGCGCAAGCTGCACGGCACCCAGGTGCGCGCCAACTGGTGGAACGCCTCCCTCTATGAAAAAATCCACCGAATCCGCAGCCACAAGGGCAAGGCGGATTTCCTGGTGCGGGATTGGGCCCTCCCCCGTCTCTTGCCGCTCCACGTCTTTGCCGCCATCCGCTGGTGGAGAGAGCGCGCCAAGCGCAAGGGGTAGCGGAGCCGCCCCGCCGTTCGTCCGCCTTCGCTACGCTACAGCGTGACGAGGCGGGGTTACCCGGCGGAGACCCGTCTACGCCCTGCGGGCTTCCGTCTCCGCTACGCCGAGATAACACGCCGAGGCAAGCGTTAGGACCCTCGGCACCCACGGGTCGAGACCCGTGGCTACGGGCCCCTTCGGGTGCGCTCCGTCTTTGGGACGGAGCTTTATTTCGCGTGCCTATCGGCGCGGAGCGATATACCAGCTTCA
>JAZLHB010000121.1:0-2424 GCA_045616565.1 Akkermansia sp.
CCCGCCCCACACCGTATGCCACCTACTTTCCCAAGGCCAAAAAGCCGCAGGGGCCGCCCACCGACCCCTCTTGGTGGCGCAGCGGATGGATACCGCTGGCGGTGCTGGTGATGGCCGCCATTGCGTGCGACCTGCTCTGCCCGTGTCTGACAGACGGGAAGCCAGAGTTGACGCTGGGGCTCGGCGCCGCCATAGGCGCAGCGGTGTACCTGGCCGCCATTCTGCTGCTGCGGCGCGATATCACGCGCCCCGAACGCAACTTCCTCATCGCCATGGGCGTCATCGGCATTGCCGCGCTTATCATGAGCGGCAGCGGACTGGCGTGGATGGTGCTCGTGTTCGCCCCGCTCATCCTGCTCACCTGTTTCGGCGTGGAGGAGGAATTGCCGGAAATAGACCCCAAGGCCAACTACCGCACCTGGTGGCAATACTGGACCGCGCGCCGCAAGAACGCACACGAGAAGCGCAACTGGCGCGCCATTCTGCCCACGCTGCTGAGCGTGGTGGTGGGCATTGTGCTCTTTGTTGCCTTCCTGGGCATATTCGCCTCCGGCAACCCCGTGGTGCAACTGGTGTGGGAGACCATTTGCAAGTGGTGGAACGACCTCTTGGAATTCCTGGACCTGGACTGGGATTTCTGGCTGCACGTCATCCGCTGGATATGCGGTGTGCTGCTGTTCGGATTCCTGACCCTGCGCCGCTGGCGCCGCGGCCCCAAGACCGCAGCGGCTCCCGCCGCCCCCAAGGCGGAGGGCACCACCCTGCTGCCGCACCTGCCGCTCATGTCGCTCATCGGCATCAACCTCGCATTCCTCGTCGCCACCTCCACGGATATCGCCTTCCTGTGGTTCGGCAACGTGCCGGAAGGCATCTCGCAAACCGCCTACCTGCATGATGGCGCGTCCTCCATCATCTGGGCCTCCATCCTGGCGGCGGGCGTGCTCATTTTCCTGTTCCGACGCAACGGCTCCGCCCGGGAAACCGCGCCGTGCCGCTTCCTGGGGCTCCTGCTGGCGGCACAAACCTTCCTGCTGGCGCTCAGCGTCTACGTGCGTCTGTACCACCAGATAGCCGATTTCGGCTTCACGTGGACCCGCATCATGGCGGGCGAATTCCTGCTGCTCGGCCTGGCGGGGCTGATTATCCTGGTCGTCTACATTGTCCGCAGCGGCAAGCTGATGCGCTATGCGAAAACCTGCCTGGCCACCATGGCGCTCATGGTTTTCGCCTTCACCGCCATCCCCCCGGGATACCTGGCCGGCAGCCTCAACCTCGCCTACATGGATTCCCACCCCCACTGGAAATTCTCCACTGCCGACTTCGCGTACCGAGTGGAAATCGAGGATAACATCGAATTCGCCTGGCGCGTCTTGGAAAGTCACCGGCAGAGTGCTGTAGACACGCAGGAAGACTGCGAATACCTGCAGCGCCGCATTGCCCACGCGGCAGACGATGCCATTGCCCGCGGCAACTCCCACCGCTGGACCATCTGGAACTGGAAAGAAGCCAAGAACTACGATGCCGCCCTCCGCTTCCGCCAACAATACCCCAATACCAATCGTTGACACCGCAGCCTGCTTGCGCTAAACTGATGCCGTTATGAAACGCTCGTTCCTTTTCCTCGCACTGGGGAACCTGTGTCTTGGTTCAGCTGCGCTCTCTCATCTCAAATGAAACGAAAGGCATTGTCATGTTGAACGGCAAGCAGGAAGGAAACGCACACCCCTTACAGGCAAAACGCCAGACATACGACCAAGCTGCGCTTGTCATCAAACAGGCCATTCTTCGTCAGCAGCTGCGAGCAGCAAAGTCCGTCAATGAAGTCCAGCTTGCGCTGTACTTCAGCATAGGGCGGTATGTGTCTGAAAATTCGCGCTCTGGCTTTTGGGGGTCGGGAGCCATCGAATATATCAGCAACAAATTAAAAGCCGAATTACCAGGGTTAAGAGGGTTTTCATCCACAAACATCAAGATGATGCGCATGTTCTATGAAGCATGGGCAGCTCTAACTCCTTGCCTCACCGATGGGCAAGACTCCCTTCAACCAACAGATAACAAATGCTTTGCAAAATCGTCAGTCACGACTGACGATTTGCCGGCAATTGATTTCAGGCGACAGACAAGCTCGGATTTCCCTGCCTTTGTTTCAGACTTCATCTCCATATCGTTTACCCATCATTGCCTTATCTTAAACAAGATTAAGGAACAGGAAGAAAGGCTGTACTACATTCATCTCTGCTCCTCGCAAAAACTATCCGTCTCCCGGCTCAAAGCATCCATCGAAAGTGATGATTTCCATCACAGGAGCCGTATGCCCAACAACTTCATGTCAACCATGAGCGACTCACGTTTGGCGTTCAAGGCTGTGGAGATGTTCCGGGATGAGTACCTGCTGGATTTCATCAATGTGGAAGAAATAGGAAT
>JAZLHB010000122.1:0-29740 GCA_045616565.1 Akkermansia sp.
TGGAAGTGTGCGGCCCGCGGCCCGCTTCCGCCCTGGCGGGCTTCAGCGTGGCAGCCTCCTTTTTTTACATTCCGCTGCGCTTCATGTAAAAAAGTTGGGCTTGGCAAACCAGCTGGCTTGCCAAGCCGAAGTTTTTTCTCCGAAAAAACGGAGGCTGGAGCATAGCGGGTTCGACCCGCTGACCTCCTCAATCCCATTGAGGCGCTCTACCAACTGAGCTAATACCCCGTTGAGTCTTGCGACGGGCGGAGTATACACGCATCCGGCGGATATTGCAAGCATTATTTTGAAAAAAATGATTTTTTTTCATTTCCCGTAGCCGCAAGCCTGTTTGCGGAGAAGAAGAAGCATTGACAGAGCGGGACAATGCCTGTATGCTGCGGCGCATGAAACGCGCAAGTCTGTATGCATCATTGCTGGTTCCGTGCCTGGCGGCTTGGTCTGTATCCACTGCGGTTGCGGACGATACCGCCAATGACTCCCCGACCGCCAAACAGGAGAGCAAGGAGGCGGGCAAGGGAAAGAAGGGCAAAGGCAAGAAGGCCAAGGCGAATTCCACGATGGCGCAAGCCCTCGGCAAGGTCAAGTGCTACACCGCCGCCACGCCCAACCTGGATGCCGAATACTTTATTTTCCTCTTTTCCACCTCCAGCTGCACGCATTGCCTGCACACCATGCCCAAAAACGTGGAGCTGTACAAGGAGATGCGCCGCCGAGGGGATGTGGAGATGATGCTGGTGACTCTCACCAACCTGGACAACGTGCAGGCCGCCCAAGGGTTCCTGGGGAAGTTCAAGGCTCCGTTTGCCGCCGCCACGGATACCGAGATGCGGAACGCCGCCGTGCCGGTGATTGACAAGGTGAACGCCAACTGCCCGGGCATGATTCTGGCCCTGCCGCCCCACATTGTGATTGTGGACAAGGATGGCAAGCTTGTTCACCAGGGGCCGGCCAGCATCAGCGGGCGCAACACGCTGGAGGATTGGCAGCAGTTGACCGGTGGCAAGGCCCCTGCCAAAAAGCCGGCGGCCAAGGCCAAAAAGGCCAAGAAGTAATTCCCCTTTCACAAGGCAGCCCCGCCGGATGGCGGGGCTGTTTCATTTTCCATCGCTGTTCAAAAACGCGGGTGGCGTCAGTGCTTGTTGACACCTTCCAGCACGATGACCTCGAAGGGCTGGAGGGTGATGTCGATTTCCTTGTCCACATCCACCGGGGAGCCGATGAGCGCGGGCAGGGAGCGCTGGTCTGCAAATGAATTTTTGAAGGTGACGGAGCCCTTGACGGCGGGGGGCACATCCAGCGCCTTGCGGAGGGTGGTGTGCAGGGTCTTCTCCTTGGCGGAGGAGTTGCGCAGGGCAAGGGTGCACTTCTGCCTGTTCCAGGAGGCCCAGCCGTAGATGTCGCCATCACTGCCGTTCCAGGGGTTGCCGCCCACCCAGTGGGCATCCGGCAGCACATCCGCGTTGCGGCGCATCCACTTGATGCACGCGGCAAGCTCATCCCAGAGCAGGCCGTTTTCCTGGCTCATGAGGTCGCGGTCCACATAGACCTCCTGCAGGGCGGAGCCGCTGCCGAAGGCGCAGCGCATCTCTTTCACGCAGTTCTTGGGGTCGCGGCTCATGACGCGGGGCGGCCCGTTCTTGGTGATGATGATGCCGTGGGTCATGATGGAGTTGATGGGGCAAAGGGGTGCGCCCTCCACAAAGACCTCATGCACCAGGCGGTCTCGGTAGGTGATCCACTTGTCGCGGTCGTCTCCCGCGTTGCCCGTCTGGCCGAAGTCGTTCTCCTGGCGCCAGATGGAATCCGCGAAGTGGAACCAGAAGGGGCTGGCCCAGGTGCCCACGGTGGTGTTCAGGAAAATGTCCGGGCGTGCCTTGCGCAGCTCCACCTCCACGGCAATAATGCCCTCGGCGTCCTCCTCGTTGCCCGGCCCCTTGGCGTGGAAATGGGTGGAGATGCCGTCGAACTTGAAGTAGCGCATGTCGTAGTGCTCAATCATGAACTTGCAGCGGCCCACAAAGGCATCAAAGTACTCCTTGTTGGAGAGCTGGAAGTTGCCGATCTTGTTGTTGGGGTGGGTGCTGTTCCAGTAGTTGATGCGCTGGCTCTTGGAGGAGCCGTAGCCGCCCACGGGGCCGAGCCAGGCGCCTATGCCGGCCTTCATGGCGGTGGCCTTCGCGTTCATCTTGGCAAATCCGTTCGGGAAGCCCTTGTGGAAGTCCCACAGGCTGTTGAAGTCGTCCCAGCCGTCATCGATGACGAAGGCGTCGATGTAGGTCTTGCGCTTGGTGAAGAGCTCGCGGTTCCAGGTGTCCAGCACATCCATCCACATGGGCTCCGTGGTGCGCTGCATGGGGTCCTTGTTGTCGTGCAGGCGGATGCCGATCTCGTACCAGTCGTTGTAGTGGATGAAGGTGCGGTAGGCGGCGGCCTTCTCACGCTCGCTGTACGCCAGGAAGGAGCGGCGCAGCTGCTGCGGGGCAACGAGGCCGATGACGGAGCCGACCTTCCAGGACTGCCCTGCGGACAGGGTTGTCTTGCGGCTCCAGGTGCCGCTCACGGTATCGTTGGCGGATTGGCTCTCGCTCTTGGCTGCGGGCACGGAAACGGGGGAGGAGAAGGCAATCTCACCGTTGCTGGCCACGCTCTCCGTCTTGGTTTCCACCCAGTAGCGCAGGGTGTAGTCGCCCGCCTTGGGCACGTTGAGGGAGTACGTGTTGGCCTCGGACTTCTCGCCCGTGTGGCCCTCGTGCACATCCTCCGCCACCGCGGCGCCGGAGGCATCCACCAGCTGCACGGCCACCATGTTCAGGCGGTGCGTGCCGCCCTTGAAGCGGAAGGTGATATCACACTTGCCGGCCTGGCTGAAGGCGGCGGGGCCCTCTGCCACGGCCAGGTGCTTGAGCGTGGGGCCGTCCATGGCGCTGTACTTGTCTCCGTACTGCTTCTTGAGGCTCTCCGGCACGTTGAAAGCGCTGCCGAAGCTGGCGGCCTGCCAGGCGGCGGGGTCCCAGGCAGATCCGGAAGCGGCGCCCTTGTTGCCCACGGTCATGATGGACATGGGGGTTTCAAGCCCCGCGAAAATGAGGTCGTTCACCACCACGGTGCCGCGCTCCGTATTGCCGGAGATGGTGGTTTCCCCGTGCGGCTCCGGAATGAATTTCAGCGGGGTGATGGAGACGAAGGGGGTGTCTTTCTTGGCCTTGATGGTGTACTCCTGGCGCAGGTAGTGGGAGCCGTCGCGCAGCACCGCGCGCCACACCACGCTGAAAGAGCCGTCCGGCGCGGTGAAAACGGCCTTCACGGCCTTGCCGGGGAAGCGGCGCGCCAGCTGCGGGTGCCTGGGGTCTGCCTTCAGGGTTTCCACGCTCACCTTGCCCATCTTCATGTTGCTGGAATTCAGCGTCTTGCCGCCCTGCAGGTTCACGGTGAACACCGGGCCGCCCTGCTGCACCAGCTTCGTGCCGTCCGCCAGCTTCATGCCCTCAAAGACGAGGCCTCCGGACGATTCCGAGAACTCGGCGGTGAACAAGTTGTTGGAGACGAGGTAGAGGACATGGTAATTGGAAGAAGCCGTGTTGGCGGGCGAGGCTTTCGCGGCCCCCGGCTCCTGCCCGGGGAAATCCACCGCCGCGAGCGACACGCCCGCGCCGGCAATCATGGTGAGAATAGTTTGCGAGAGTTTCATAACGATGATGCCGCGCATTGTATCACGGCGGGCATGGCGGTGCAAACAAAAATCTTTTGTGTTTGACACCGCGCCCGTGCGTGCGTAGAATATCAGCCACATCGTATCACTATGACCAAGAAAACACTTCTTTGCATGGCATTGGGAAGCCTGGCCCCCGCGGCCATGGCGGATATGCCCTCCGCTGATTGCGTCTGGTACCAGCAGCCGGCTTTGGTGAGGGATATGGATATCCCCTGGGCTGCTGGCAGAACACCCGCCGGCAACAAGCAGGGCAAGAACACCGGGGATTCCTGGTCATCCCAGTCCCTCCCCGTGGGCAACGGCCGCGTGGGCGGCACCGTCTTTGGCGGCGACCGCCGCGAGCGCGTGAACCTGAACGAGGTTTCCCTGTGGACGGGCGGCCCGAACCTGCCCAACAACGGCAGCGGCTACGGCTACGGCCCCACGGCCAACAAGGACCAGTTCGGCTCCTACCAGCCGTTCGGCAACCTGTTTATCGAGTTCGACGGCGTGAAGGGAGAGCAGACGGAGAGCTACACCCGCTCCCTGGACCTGAAGGAGGGCGTGGCCGCGGTGGAGTTCACCAACGCCGGCGTGCACCACGAGCGAGAGTGCTTTGTGAGCCGCCCGGACAACGTGATGGTGTACACCGCCAAGGTGGACAAGCCCGGCGCGCTCACCGCCAACATCGGCCTCACTCCCTACCATGACGTCTCTTTCTCCACGGGCGCGGACAACACCCTCATCATGAGCGGCACGCTCGCCAACGGGGAGAAGTTCGAGGGCCGCGTGATGGTGCGAACCCGCGGCGGCAGCGCCTCCGTGCAGGGCGGCTCCCAGAGCGTGAAGGTCTCCTACGAGGGCGGCGGCGATGGCCAGTACCCCCAGTTTGACGCCAAGGGCATCCCCTACATTGCCGTGAAGGGCGCGGACAGCGTGGAAATCTTCGTGAGCCTGGCAACCGACTACAAGGAGGACTACAAGGCCAACTGGAAAGGCAAGGACCCCGCCGCTCGCAATGAGAAAATCCTCTCCAAGGCGGCCGGCAAGAAGCTGGCAGACATCCGCAAGGCCCATGTGGCGGACCACTCCGCCCTGTACAACCGCATGAGCATCAAGCTGGGCAAGACCGCCAAGGACACCGCCGCGCTGCCCACGGATGCCCGTATCGAAAAGTACAAGAAGGACAAGAACGACCCCGAGCTGGAGGCCCTGGTGTACCAGTACGGCCGCTATGTGCTGATTGCGGGCTCCCGCCCCGGCAACCTGCCGCTCACGCTGCAGGGCATCTGGAACGACAAGGTGCACGCGCCCTGGGCATGCGACTACCACAACAACATCAACCTGCAGATGTGCTACTGGGGCGCAGAGGTGGCCAACCTCTCCGAATGCCACATGCCCTTCATGGATTTCATGAAGGCCATGGAGCAGCCCCTGCATGAGATGACCCAGAAGGAGTTCGGCAACGACAAGAAGGGCTGGACCACGCGTATCTCCCAGAACATCTGGGGCGGCGGCGGCTGGGTGAAGTGGAACCCGCCCGTCAACGCCTGGTACGCCCTCCATATCTGGGACCACTACCAGTTCACGCGCGACAAGGAGTTCCTGGCCAAGGTGGGCTACCCCCTGCTCAAGAGCATCTGCGAGTTCTGGGAAACCAGCCTCAAGGAAGTGGGACAGGACGGCGAGGGCCTGATGACCGAAAACGGCAAGAAGCCCCTCACCGCGGCAGAACACCCGGAGCTCAAGGGCATCAAGAAGGGCTCGCTCGTCTCCCCCAACGGCTGGTCCCATGAGCAGGGCCCCGTGGAGGACTGCTGCATGCACGACCAGCAGCTCATCTGGGAGCTCTTCGACAGCACCGCCAAGGCCGCCAAGGTCCTTGGCGCGGATGCCGCGTGGGCCAAGGGCCTCATTGAGAAGCGTGACCGCCTGGTGGGCAACAAGGTGGCTCCCGGCGGCTACCTGCAGGAGTGGGTGGTGGACCGCCCCAACATGGTGACCGGCCACCGCCACACCTCGCACCTCATCGGCGTGTTCCCCGGCACCACCATCAGCAAGGCCAAGACCCCGGAACTGGCCGCCGCTGCAGAGAAGAGCCTGGAGCTGCGCGGCATGAGCGGAGACAACCGCCGCAGCTGGACCTGGCCGTGGCGCACCGCCCTCTGGGCTCGCTTCGGCAACCGTGAGAAGGCATACGAGATGGTCAGCGGGTACATCCAGTACAACATGCTGGACAACCTCTTCGGCAACCATCCGCCCATGCAGATGGACGGCACCTACGGCATCACCGGCGGCATGAGCGAGATCTTCATCCAGTCCCATGCCGGCCAGATTGAGCTGCTGCCCGCCCTGCCCAAGGAGTGGCCGGACGGCTCCATCAAGGGCATCCGCGCCCGCGGCAACATTACCGTGGACATGACTTGGAAGGACGGCAAGGTGACCGACTACAAGCTCACCACCACCTCCAAGAACCCCAAGCCCGTCAAGCTCGTGGTCAACGGCAAGACCGAAAAGGTCACCCCTGCCGTTGTGGCCCCCGCCAAGTAAGGCTCAGGCACAAATATCACGGCCCCATCCTCCCCGGAGGATGGGGCCTGTTGTTCAGCCCGCTCTTCAGGCGCGGGATTTATCACCACCCGGCATGCGCAGGGTGGCGCTTCCGCGCTAGAGCGGGACCCGGCATGGGAACGCGCCAGTATTGTGCGCCCGGGGGCAGTCGGCTCCCCGCTCTGCGGGGTGAATGACGTCTCCCGCCCGAATATCGCTGTGCATCCTTACTGCCAATCCATATGGGAAAGGCAACGATTCACCTCAATTCCTGCGGCGGCGGGCGGCAAGCAGGGTGAGCGCCAGCAGGGAGAGCGTGCCAGTGGCAGGCTCCGGCACTTCAAAGTACGCCCCGAAATAGACATTGCTGCCATCCATGACGTAGCCGCCGTCCTGGGTGCTCCATCCCACATAGGCAAGTGTGATGGATGAGCCTTCCTTCTGCATGAACTCAACATCACCGAACATCATGCAGACGCTGTCCTTGTTGACGAAATCCAACGGTTCGAGAAAGCTGGAGGCATCAAAGGTGATACCGCTGAGGGTGATGTTGCCGCTGAGCATGCTCTGGAGATCAAAGATGTAATTCTTGCCGCCGCGCTCGTTTTCCTGAACCGTGTATTTGGTGTCGGCCAGGTCCACCACCACATTGGAAAGGGTAAGCGCGTGCGCTTTGTCCGTTTCCGCGAGCTGCACGTTGGAGCCGAGCACCAGCCCGTTCACCACCAGGTCCGTATCGGTGGACACATTCAAATTGTCTACGGGAACCTTGTCACCACTCATTTTGGACGAGATGGAGTTCAGCGAGAGGGAAAGGCCGGAAAGCTCTGTGGCAATGCCGGAGAGAGAGGAAACATTCGTCGCTGCGGAATTTCCCGTGAAGCTCAAGGTTGTGGCGTGTTCCTTGCCAGAAGCATCATTGCCCAGGTAAAGGATGCCCTCCGTGGTATCCAGCGTGGTGTTGTGGAATTCGATACTCTTCCCCTCCCCCGCCGCCAGATACATGATGCCCTTGTTCACCACGGTGGAATTTTGTGCATTTTCCGCAGAGAAGCGCACGCTGTCGTTCCAGGCAATTTCCGCCATGGCACCCATCGCATTGTAGATGTGGGAACCCTCCGCAGCCGTGTTGTCGGAGAACTCCACGCCGCCGTTGTTCGTGATTTTCAGGATGCCGGCATTGTAGATGGCACCACCTTGCGCCACGGTTCCGGTAACGGAGTTTTCCGTGAAGGAAACTTGACCCTCATTGGAATCGATTGTCAGCGCTGATGCCGTACTGATGTACACGGCACCGCCCTGCGCATTGTCCTCCTTGGTGATTGTGGCCAAGGAGGCGGCACTATTCTTGGAGAAGGAGACATTGCCTTGGTTGCGGGAGATGGAAGCCTCTGTTCCGATGTAGGCATTATCCACAACATCGTAGCCAAGGTATACGGCACCGCCATGGGCTGAACATGGTTGGTTGTTGATGCCGTATTCCTTGGATATGTCACCTGTGTACTGCACGGAAATACCGTTACCCTCAAAGGAAACGGAGGAGTTGTCGTCCATGTTCAGCGTGGTGGGTACGGGTATCAGACGGGATTGCCAGTCATAGTACGACAACTGTGAGAATGGGTGAACCGCAATGGCTCCCCCCGCTGCGGTGGCCCCGCCTTGGTAAACGTTGTAATCCCCCATGGTGCCGATCCACCCTCTGGCATCCTCATTAGTGACGGAGACGCTGTTGCCGGAAAAATCAACCGTCTTGTTTTTACTCACATCAATATACATGCCTGCTATACCGCCACCGTAGCTCAGGTAACCATTCTCTGACGCGGTCGAGTTTCCGGAGACACTGACATCGCCGTTACCGTCTATGATGGTATTGAACTGAGCAAAAGTGCCGCCACCGTGGACATTATAGCCCTCCGCCTTGTTGCTTTCAATGGTGACCTTGCCGGAATCGCGGATGGAGAGGGAATCTGCCGAGTACACAGCACCGCCGCCGGCGTTGTAGTATTCATAGATGCCGCTCCCCAAATCCTGTCTAGCCTGCGTGCTTGATGTGTTGTAAGAAAGATTGACATCCCCGGCACCCTTCATTTCCACATAAGCGATGGCATAGAGCTCCTCTCCGTATGTGTTTGTGGCTTGGATGCCACCTCCCGACTCGTTTGATTTACATCCCTCGATGTTGACAGCACCTCCGTGAACGTAGAGATGCCCGTCTGCCACCACGCCACTCCCCGACGTCTTTTTGACGGTCAGCCCCCCGTAAAGCAGGGCCATGGCTCCATCCTTAATCTGCATCTGCCCTCCATCAATGCTGATGTTGGCATCATCAGCAGAAGTAAAGAGCACGGCTTGAACCACATTACTGCCGCTGTATGTGCCGCCGCCGATAATCACATTGTTGGGGGTCGTAGCGCTTTTTGACAAACGCCCGGATGAGGTGACCGCGCTGGCGAGGCTGGAGATGTCCGCCTGCTCGCTGCGCGGGGTACTGCTTTCCTGGGGCGTGTTGATGAATACAACATCGGCAATGGCGTGGTTGCCGTGGTAGTCGCTTCTGCTGCGGTCCGTGCCGATGCATGCGTAACCATCCTCATTTTCCGTGAGGTTTACCATGAAGGTGCCGTATTTGCGGTCGTCTGAATCGGAAAGGATGAGCGTGGTAATGTTGCCGTCCGCGTCTGTCTCGTATCCCCAGCAAGAAATGGAGTGCCCCGTTCCGGTGAGAGGCTTGAGATCCAGCACCACGGCCTGGGCATCATGCTCAAACGCTTTCTGGATGGCGTTTTGGACATCTGCAAATTTGGGTCGGATTTCCTCGCCCTCTTTAACGGACATCTTGGCTGAATAGAACGGAACCTTCTTGTCTTCGTACGAGGTGTTGGGATACGCTGGCTGATTCGTAGCTACTCCAAACATACCGGTGTAGTAGCCACCGAATTCCTGACTGGGATCGTCTAGTGAACTAGTGTCGGGGTAATAGTTTCCGTTGAGGCCTCCGGGTTTCACTCCCTGCAGCCACCAGCTAAAGGCATTCATGGCGGTTCCGCCGGTGTTTCGCCATTTTGTGACGAACTCCTTGTACACCTGCAGACAGCCGGAACCATTGGGGCTGGAATACCCGAACGGAATCACTCCATTTGGTACCGCCGATCCTTGCTTGTAGTATGTATCCTGCCAGTATTGGATGACATTGGAGGCGGCAGCAGCCCAGCACATGTTGGAGTCGTTGGTGTCCTCGAGATATCCTATCCACTCGTCTTGGCTAAGCGAATACTTGCCGACATCGTAAACATTGCCGGAGACCACAGTGAGGGCGGCATTGGCGGTCATTGTTCCGGAAAGGAGCAAAAGGAGGAGAGGGGAAGGCTTCATGTAAGTTGAACGGCATTCTACCCAAAACGGGGTGGGAGCGCAAGAAAAAATGGCTAGAAATAGCCGAATTCCCGCTTTGGAAGGGAGGGTGAAACGCAATGCGCACCTTGAAGGTGACGTGACATGCGGGTGGTCAAGCTCTTCCATTCGGAAGAGCTTGACTCGCGCGCCTTACGGCGCGGGAACGCCCCCTAAAAACAACAGGCAATCTGCGCCGCAAGGGGCCTAATTGCAGCCCCGGGGCGGGGATGTGTATCTATACGCATCTATGGGGTTCAGCACTGGCACCAGAGGCATTTGAGGTAGTCCTCTCCGTCGAAATCCGGGGGCATGGGGGCGGGAGAGAGGACGGCGCGGGGGATGGCGGCCTGCACCATGGAGCGGAAGGCGGCGTGGGAGAGCTTGCGGCAGTTGGTGGTGCAGAGGAGCCAGCCCTTGGGGGAGAGGCAGGCGGCGGCCTTCTCCACAAGTGTTCCGTAATCCCGCTCCACGCGCCAGATGCGGCCCTTCTCATCGCGGGAGAAGGTGGGCGGGTCCAGCACGATGGCATCAAAGGTGCGGCCCTGGCGGGCAAAGCGGTCCAGCCAGTGGAGGGTGTCCCCCTTGCAGAAGAAGTGCTTCTTGTCGTCGATACCGTTTGCCTGCATGTTCTCACGGCACCAGGAGAGACAGGGCTGGGCGAGATCCAGCGTTGAGGCAACGGCCCCGGCAGCGGCGCCGCAGACGGAGAAGCCGCCGGTGTAGGCGAAGGTGTTGAGCAGGGTCATGCCGGGGTGGCAGCGGCGGCGCACTTCCGCGCGGTTGAGGCGCTGGTCCAGGAAAAGGCCCTGCGAGTACCCGGCGGCCATGTCCATGATGAAGCGGATGCCGTTCTCACGGATGGCAAAGCGCAGGGGCAGCTGCGGGCCGCATACCTGCTGCGGGGGCTCCTTCACATCCTTGTCCAGCCGCTTCACGAAGACGGGGCGGCCGGTCTGCTCCAGCGAATCCCGCAGGCCGCGCGGCAGGGGGGTGTCCCGCAGGGAGACGAGCAGGCGGTCCGCCAGGGCATCGATGAACACGCCCTTCCACACGGTGCCGTCCACCACGCGGAAGGCGTCCGTGTGTGCCGGGATGGCGGCGCGGCGTGCGGCCAGGAGCTCCTGAAGGGTATCCGGCATGGGGAGGGGGATTCAGGCGAGTTTCGCGGCGGGGGCGCGGATGGTGGCCTCCATGGTGTTGAGGGCGTTTGCGCGGGTGGAGGCCAGGTGCTCGCGCAGGCCGCTCTCATGCAGGGGGGAGAGATCCGCCTGTGCCACCTGCTGCGGGGTGAGGCCGGAAAGCAGGCGGATAAAGATGGCAATCAGGCCCTTGGTGATGAGCGAATCACTGTCCGCATGCACGTTCACGCGCCCCTGCTGCAGCTCCACGCCCACCCATACGCGGCTCTGGCAGCCCTTGATGAGGTTCTCATCCTGCCGGTACTGTTCCGGCATGGGGGGGAGGGCGCGGCCCAGGTCGATGATGTATTCGTACTTCTCCGTCCAGTTGTCGAAAACGGAGAGGTCGTCGAGTAGCTCTTGCAAGCGATTGTTGAATGAATCCATGAGAGTGAGATGATGTTAAACGGCTTCTTCCTCCTCCTCCACCTGTTCCACGGCGGTTTCGCCGAAAAGGCGGAGCATGGCGGATTCGCCCTCCCTGCGGGCGTCTTCCGGGGTAAGGCCCTCTCTGGTGAGGATATAGGTGGCCATGGCCAGGGCGGCTTCGGATTCCCCCGCAAAGGAGGCCTCCGCGCCCTCCGTCAGCAGGTCGCGCGCGTTGCGGATGTACGCGGTGTGGGCGAGCACGCGGATCTTGGGGTTGATGCCGCGCGCGGCGGCGGAGATTTCACGTGAGGGCGCAGCCGGGGCGGTTACGATGATGGCCACGGAATCCGCCACCCCCGCCATGGTGAGGATGGGGCGCAGGCGCGCATCCCCGTACAGGGAGGGAATGCCCTGCTCCGTGAGGCGGGTGACGGTGTCCACGTTCATCTCCAGCACCACGACCTCAAAGTGGTTTCGGCGCAGGATATCGCACACCAGCTCGCCGCAGGGGCCGTAGCCCACCACAATCACGCGCTCCTTGTCCTCCGTGGGCTTGGGGATGCGGGAGGCATCCGGCGCGGTGGGAACGTACAGGCCGCGGCGCTCCAGCTCATCCAGCAGCACGGGCACAAAGCGGTAGCAGGCGGCGTTGATGATGATGGAAATGATGGCCACGCCGGTGATGACATTGGTGGCGGCCTCCGGCAGCATCTCATAGCGCTCGGCAATGAGCGCGGCCAGGATGAAGGAGAATTCACCAATCTGGGAAAGGGAGGCACCCACCATGGTGGAACGGCGCACGGATTTGCCCAACAGGCGCATCACGCAGAAGGCTCCGAGCGGTTTCACCAGCATGCACGCGGCGAGCGTGGCCAGCGCCAGCGGCCAGTGCTCCAGAAGACCGCCCACTTCAAAGCCCATGCCCACCGCCAGGAAGAACAGCACGGCAAAGGCATCGCGCATGGGCAAGGCGTCGCTGGCGGCGCGGGCGGCGTACTTGCTCTGCCCCAGCACCATGCCGGAAAGGAAGGCCCCGAATTCCGTGGAGGCGTTGAAAGCCTGGTCGGACACCACGGCAATGGCGAGCGCGGCCACCAGCACGGCAAGCGTGAAGAGCTCGTTGGAATTGCTGCGGGAAATATAGTGAAGGACCTTGGAAATGAAGATTTTGCCGGCAAACTTGACCACGGCAAGGAGAACGGCCAGCTTGACCACCATCCAGAAGAACTCCTTCATCAGGTTGCCGCCGTTGAAAATGGCCGGCAGCAGCACCAGCAGCAGGATGGTGAAGATATCCTCCACCACCAGCCAGCCCAGCGCCGTGTGGCCCACCGGGGAGGACATGAGCCGGTTGTCGCCCAGCACGCGGGTAAGCACCACCGTACTGGAAACGCAAATGCACAGGCCGTACATGACCGCGTGGCTCCAGCCATCCTGCATGCCCAGGAAATAGAACACCAGGGAGCCCGTGCCCACCATGAGCGCAATGCAGCACAGCGCACCGGGAACCGCCACCTTCTGCACCGCCACCAGGTCCTTGATATGGAACTGCAGGCCCACGCCGAAAAGCAGCAGAATGACCGCAAAGTCCGAGCAAAGGTCTATCGTCTCCTTGTTCACCTCAATTCCCCACCAGCCGCGCGCCGTCAAGATGCCGGCCACAAGGTAGCCCACCAGGGGAGAGAGCTTGAAACGCTGGGCGGCCATGCCCAGCAACAGCGCCAGCGTGATTCCGAGTGCGATTGTAATCATGAGTATACGCGCGCCCAAAGAACCTTCAGGTAGCGGCCCTCTGGGTAGGTTGACAGGAACGGGTGGTCCCACCCGGGACCGGACATATCCAATATCTGCAGGCGGCGGCCCAGGCGCTGCGCCGCCTTGATGACCACCTTCTCAAACTCCGGCGGCGACACCAGCCCGGAGCAGGAGCAGGTGACGAACAGCCCGCCCGGCCGCACGCACTGCAGGCCGAGCATGTTGAGGTCGTTGTACTTCTTGAGCCCCTCCTCCTTCTCTTCGTCACGCCCCAGTACAAACTTGGGTGGATCCAGCAGCACCACATCAAAGGTCTTGCCGTTGCGCACCATCTGGCGGGCGTACACAAAGGCGTCCGCATGCACGAAATCGATGCGCAGCGGGCCGTGTGAAGCGTTGATATTGGCATTGCGCCTGGCCATGGCAATGGCCTTCTCATCCAGGTCCACGGCGGTCACCTCCCCTGCCCCGCCCAGCAGCTTGGCATAGATGGAAAAGCCGCCGGAATAGCAGCAGAGGTCCAGCAGGCTGCGGCCCTGCACCAGCCTGGAAAGGCGCAGGCGGTTCTCCCGCTGGTCACAGAAGAAGCCGGTTTTGTGCCCCTGCTCGAAATCCACCTCAAACTGCACGCCGTTCTCCTGGATGCGGACCTTCTGCACGGGGTCGCTCTTGGGAGCGTTGGCGGGGTCTATGCCCTCCATGCGGGCAATCTTCTCATCCACGGTGATGACATGGCGCCTGGTGCCGCAAAGCTCGTGCAGCAGGGGGAGCCACTGCGGCAGCCGCAGCCACACGCCCAGCGTGCTCACCTCCAGGCTCAGCACATCCGCGTAGCGGTCCACTATCAGGCCGCCCAGGCCGTCGGAATCCCCGTGCACCACGCGGTAGGCGTTGGTGGTGGCATCCAGGTTGCAATCCCCGCGCCGCCACTGCACGGCGCGGTGCAGGGCCTGCAGCAGGTCGTTCTCCGTGAGCACGCTGTCCGCATGGCGCAGCATACGCAGCGGGGTGCGGCTGGCGGCGTTCCAGAACCCGCCGCCGAATAGCTCGCCGTTCTTGTCGTACACGTTGATGAGGCCGCCGGTAACGGCATCCGGGCTCACGGAGCCTAGCATGCGCGGGAACACGGCGGGATTGTAGGTGAAATACTTGAGCTGCACCCAGGGGCGGTGCCAATGCTCGCTTCCTTCCGGTGCATCTCCGCCCTTGAAGGCGCGCGGGGCTGCCGGTTTTCTCTCTCGTTGCTGCGTGCGGGCATCCCTGCCCCTCTGCTCAAAATTCCTCACGCGGGTATGGTACACGCACGCGGGGGATTTGTCAATCTTGCGATTCCGCGACTTGATTATCTGAAAAAAGTGGCGTACAATGGCGCGCGACATGTTGGAGACCATCATATGGGGCGGGCTGAGCGTTTCCGCCTGGATAACCATCGCTATTGTGCTGACGATGTTCAGCCTGATGCTGTTCACGAAGCTGCACACGGACATTGTGTTCCTGGGCGGCATGATGGCGCTGATGGTGACCGGGGTGCTCAAGCCGGAGCAGGCGCTAAGCGGGTTCAGCTCCACATCTGTGGTGGTGGTAGGCGTGCTGTTTGTGGTGGTTGCGGGCTTGGTTCACACGGGTGTGCTGCAGTGGATTGTGCGCTATGTGCTGGGCTCCCCGAACAAGTATTGGCGCGCCATCGTGCGCCTGATGCTGCCGGTGGCCCTGCTGAGCTCCATCCTGAGCAACACCACGGTGGTGGCCCTCTTTATCGATGTGGTGAAAGTGTGGAGCAGGAAGCTCAACATCTCCCCTTCCCGCCTCCTCATCCCGCTGAGCTACGCCTCCGGCATGGGCGGCATCTGCACGCTCATCGGCACGCCGCCAAACCTCATCATCTCCTCCTTCTACACCAAGGAAACCGGGATTGAGCTGAGCATCTTCACGCCCACGCTGGTTGGCCTGTTCTGCCTGGCGGTGGGCATTGTATCCGTCATTGCCCTGCAAAAGCTGCTGCCGGAGCGCAAGAGCCCGGATAAATCCTTTGCCAACCTGTCCGACTACACGGTGGAGCTGATGGTGCCGTCCGACAACGAAATGGTGGGCAAGAGCGTGAAGGAATGCGGGCTGCACGCCATCAAGGGCGGGCACCTGGTGGAGATTATGCGCTTTGACAAGGCGGTGATCACCCCGGTGGAGGAAGACGAGTTCATCATGGGGGGCGACCGCTTGATTTTCTCCGGGCGCATTGAGGAGCTGCTGCAGCTGCGTGATTCCCGCGGGCTGGTGAGCGCCGTGCACCATGTGTACAGTTTGGAGGAAGTGAACCAGAACCGCACGCTCCACACCGCATACATCACCTTCCGTTCCTCCCTGATTGGAGAGAAGATAGCGGAGACGAATTTCGAGAAGGAAAACGGGGTGACGCTGGTGGCCGTGGCGCGCAAGGGCGAGCGCCTGGAGGACATGCCGCGCGAGGTAGTGCTGGATGCGGGGGACACGCTTCTGCTGGAAAGCATCAGGAAAGACTTGCCGGTGAACCCGGACATCCACTTCTACGATTCTGAAGCCACCTACCAGATCAACGGCAAGACCATCGTTTCCTCCCTGATTATGCTGGGGATGATCCTGCTTTCCGCATTCAAGGTGATGCCGCTGGTGAGCGCGTGCTTCCTGGCGGCGTTCGCCATGCTCCTCACCAAGTGCTGCACGGTGAAACAGGCGCACAAGAGCATCAACTGGGAGGTGCTCATGGTCTTTGCCGGCTCCGTATGCCTGGGGCTTGCCATAGAGAACACGGGCATTGCCCAGATGCTGGCCAACGGCCTGCTGGGCGTTTGCGGCACCAATCCCTATGTGGTGCTCTTCGCCATCTGCATCGTCAGCACCTTTGTCACGGAGTTTGTGAGCAACACCGCGGCAGGCGCCATGTTCTTCCCCATTGCCTACAACGCCGCACTGGCTGTGGATGCGAACCCGCTCACCTTCTGCGTGGCGCTCATGGTGGCGGTGTCCTCCAGTTTCGCCACGCCCATCGGCTCCCCCACGCACATGATGGTGTATGCCCCGGGCGGCTACCGCTTTGCAGATTTCATGCGCATCGGCCTTCCCATGAACTTCATCATTGTGGCGGCGGATGTCTTCATCACCGTGATAGTGTTCCCCATACACTAAGGGGAATCCCCCGGCGCGCCAGGCAAATCAAAGGGGCGGCAACCCGGTGAATGGGTTGCCGCCCCGCTTCAAATCAAACGCCAACGCTTGGCGGGTTATTCCTCCGCATCCGGTATCTCGTCGTCGTCCGCCTCGCCGCCGTGGGCCAGGATGAACTGCAGGTCGTTGAGGTCCAGGCTGGAGGCGAAGCCCTCATCACCCAGCACGTTGGTGACGAGCTGGTTCTTCTGCTGCTGGAGCACGCGGATTTTTTCCTCCACGGAATCGCGGGTGAGCAGGCGGTAGGCAATCACCTTGTTCTTCTGGCCGATTCGGTGCGTACGGTCGATGGCCTGGTTTTCCACGGCGGGGTTCCACCAGGGATCGTAGAGCACCACATAGGAGGCGGAGGTGAGGTTCAAACCGGCACCGCCCGCCTTCAGGGAGAGCAGGAACACGCTCGGCTCCTTGGTGGTCTGGAACTTTTCAATCTCCGCCTTGCGGTCCTTGGTCTGCCCGGTGAGGTAGTTGTACGGGCGGCCCTCTGCATCCAGGCGGGATTTGATGATTTCCAGCATGGAGACGAACTGGGAGAACACCAGCACCTTGTGGCCTTCATCCCGCAGCTGGTCAAGCAGGTAGAAGAGCGCGTTGAGTTTGGCGCTGTCCTCCTTCAGGTAGCGCTGGTCCACCAAGCCGGGGTGGCAGCATATCTGGCGCAGGCGCATGAGGCCCTGCAGAATGGCAAAGGAGTTCTTCTTCACGGACTCGTCTGAATCCACGCCCAGGAGGGCCTTCTGGATGCGGTGCAGCTCCGCCTTGTAGAGCTGGCGCTGGATACCGCTCATCTTGGCGTAGATTTCCTCCTCCGTGCGGGGCGGCAGGTCCTTGGCCACCTGCTGCTTGGTGCGGCGCAGCAGGAAGGGCTTGAGACGCGCGGCCAGGCGGTTCTGGCTCTGGGAATCCTTGCGCTTGTCGAACCGCTTCTTGAAGTAGGCGCGGCTGCCGAGCACGCCGGGCATGGCAAAGGCCATGAGCGACCACATGTCCAGCAGGCGGTTCTCGATAGGCGTGCCGGAGAGCACCAGGCGGTTGAAGGCGGAGATGTCTCGCGCGGCCTTGGCTGCCTTGGAATCCGGGTTCTTGATCTGCTGGCCCTCATCCAGGATAACGGAAAGCCATTTGATGGAATTGAGCTGTTCACCGCAGACGCGCAGCTGGGCGTAGTTGATGACCACCATATCATAGCTGCCCACAATCTGGTCCACCACGGCCTGCTCCTTGTTGCGGATGACGAGCACGCGCACGCCGGGGGCGAACTTGGCGGTTTCGCCGGCCCACACGTCCAACACGGACTTGGGGCAGACAATGAGGACGGGCGGCACCACAATCTTCTTCTTGCCCTTCTTGTTGTTGCGCATGTATTCCTCACGCAGCCAGAGGACATAGGTGATGGACTGGATGGTCTTGCCCAAGCCCATATCGTCCGCCAGGATGCCGCCGAAGCCGTTGACGGCCAGGTAGGCGAGGAAGTGGAAACCTTCCTCCTGGTAGGGGCGCAGGGTGGCCTGCAGGGTATCCGGCACGGCGGGCTTGACATCGATCTTGATTTCCGAGGTGCGCTCTTTGATGCGCTGCCAGGCCTTGGGGTCGAACACCTCTGCGGCACGCGGGTCCGCAAGCTGCAGGGCATGCATGCGGTGCGTCTCTCCGGAGAGGTCGAACGGATCCAGGCCGAGCTTGGTGACGGCGTCCCTCTGTGCATCATCAAGCTTGATTTCCAGGCGCATCCAGCGGCCGTCATCCATGCGCACATAACCGCCGCGGGCGGAGACGAGGGAACGGATCTGCTCCTTGGTGAGGGTGACGCCCTCCACATCGATAACGACGCGCAGGTCGAACCAGTCGATTTCCTGGTTGACGACCTCGAAGCGGATGGCGGCGGCCACGGGGTCCTCCAGCAGGGATTCCAGGCTGCTGTCCAGCTTCGTGGTGATGGTCTTCGGGATGGCCTTGCACCACTCCGCGAACTTCTCCGGGAACTGCTTGGTGATGCGGCTCTTGAAGGAGCTCATCTGGGAATCGTAGGTGAAGCTCATCTCCTCCAGCAAATCCGGGATGGGGTAGAGGTACTCGCGGATGAAGCGGATGAGCGTGCCGTCCTTCACTGGCTTCTGCTCCACCAGCTCCCAGTCGTCCTTGCCCAGGCGCTCCTTGCGGCGGCCGGGGTCGTCCTGTGCGGTGACCTCCAGCAGCACGTGCTCCGTGTCTGCGCTGGTGAGCCCGCGCACAATCTTCATGGTGAAGGTGGGCTTCATCTCGATATCCACCACGCGCTCCTCCATGCTGGGCGGGAGCGTGGCGCCTATCTTGCGCAGGAATTCCACGCCGTCCATGCTGTCCAGCACAATCTTGGGAATGGAGTAGCGCGGCTCCACCTCCGTGCTTTCCAGCCAGCGGGGCGGGCCGGGGAATACCGTTTCGTCAGACTGGTAGAGCTCCACCAACCCCGGCAGCTGGCGCACGGAGTGGGTAACGTGCACCCCGGCGGCGGTCACCAGCTGCAGGCCGTAGCAGTCCGGCAGGATGGGGTCGTCTATGCAAATCCACTTGAGCGGCTCCGCCACCACCTTGAAGTAGCACTCGTCCAGGTTCACCAGGTAGCCCTTGAGCGCACGCTGGTGGAACAGGCGGTTCATCACGCGGCAGGCTTCCTCCTTGTCCAGGTCGAGCACCACGGATTCCTCCCGCTCCGCGTAGTCGCGCAGCACGTTGAGCAGAATATCCGTCTGGGGATCGCACATGATGGCCCCGTGCAGGAATTCGCTGATGAGCTGCTCCAGCTGGGCGTGCTCGCGGATGGGCATCCAGTCTTCGTTCTCCTTGAGGCGGTATTCGAAATGGGCCTCGTTGATGGTGGAGACGAGACGCATGTATAGGTTGTAGCGGGGGGGCTGGGGCGGGCGCTCGTTGACGCTGCGGATGCGCTCGCACCAAGCGCCGGCCTCCTTCTCCCGCTCCCAGGCGCTAATGCGCTTCTGCACCTTGCCGAGATCCGTGACGGCGTTCATGAACTCCGGATAGGCAATGCGCTTCTTGGTGAAGGCGTATGCAATGTAGTTCCAGAATTCCAAGATGTTGTGCGGGGCTTCCGGCCAGAGCTCCAGGGCATCGTAGCTGGTGACCTCCCAGCGGGGGTTGAGGCGCACGATGTCGTGGTCGTGGATTTCCTGCTCAATGGCAAAGCGGCGGTAGCGCTTCTCCAGCTTGGTCACATAGTCCGCCTCCGAGTCGTCCAAATCACGCCCGAGCTTTTCTTCCAACACGTCGGAAAGGGGAATCTCGTTGAGCTCGTTGGGGCTTTCCGGCATGTTGGCGCCGCGGTAGAGGCGCTCAATCATGGTAGCCACCTGGCAGGCGCCGGAGACGCGTTCGTCCTCCGCCTTGCAGCTGCCGTACCAGCGGTTGCCGCGCAGGCGCAGGCTGGTGGTGAACACACCCACTTTCGTTTCCACGCGCCCCTGGATAAAGAGGTGGTTGCCGAAAATCTGGGTGACGGCGCCTTCCTTTTGGAGCTTTTCACCCTCCGCGCGCACGTCTTCGGTGTACGCGTTGAGGAAGTTCAGTGTGGCGCGGTCTGGATTGAGAGATGGACTTAGCATGGCTGGAGTAATGTTGGCGTGCAGCTACACCCCACCCACCCCGCCTGCACGGCGGTACGGCAAGATGCACTTGCAAGCATAATTAATATATAGCACATTTCTTTCACTTTTTCAAGATGTCTGGAAAAGTTTTTTTGATTTTTTCACGTTCCCTGCAGAGGGGATGTCCTTTTTTTCGGAAACATTCTAATTTCGGTCAAGCCTACAGATTTTGAAATACTGTAGGCTTAGATGCCTATGTTAACATCTCATTTTCGAGGCATTATATATACCGTCAAACGAGCTGCCCAGAGCGTGTCATATTGAAAAAAAATGAAAAGCATTGCTATTGCTCTCCTTTTAAAAAAAGTCTTGCTACAGTATTTCAAATACTGTAGGCTTGCGCTCGTGAACGACTCCAGAGAGACAGCGGCAGCTACAGCCCGCATTGAATGGATTGACCTGCTCAAGGGGCTTGCCATCATCCTGGTGGTGATGGGGCACATGCCATACGATGATGGTTGCATTGCTCTCAAGAATGGCATCTATTCCTTCCACATGCCCCTGTTTTTCCTGTTGGCCGGGTTCACAGCCGCACTTTCCATGGGGCGCTCATCCTCGCCTTGGCGGTTCATGGGAAAGCGTTTGGTGGGAATCTTCATTCCCTACCTTGTTTGGAGTTTCATGATATCTCCCCTTGCCTCCCTGGAGACATATCAGCAATACTCGTTCGAGGCGCGCGCGAACAACTTTGTCACGGGCAATGTAGCCTGCTGGTTTCTGCCGTGCCTGCTGGGGCTTCAACTACTTTTCTCCTTGTACACGGCGGCAACCAGCAGATTCAGGCACTTCAGCGTCAAAATTGCCCTCTGCCTGATTCTGTTCGGGCTGGTTGTCATTTGCCATAAGAACTGGGGGTCATGCCACAGCGGGAGGCTCGAAAAGTGGGATTTGGATTTCCTGACCTCCATATACAGGTACTACATACCGTTCGGCATGGGTGTGGCTCTCCACCAATACCCGGCATTCAAGAAATTTTGCTCGGGCAATTTGGTTTGCACGGTCTGCGTGCTTGTCGTCTTTCTCCTCACCGGATTGCGCAGCGGTCTTTCCCTTGTTTTCGCCACCCACCTGCGCACAGTTATCGGCATAGCGGCATCACTTTTGCTCATCCGCATGTTCAGCGGCAGCCTCCTGCCGGCTTGGGTGAACGTGCAGCTCAAGGCCATCGGCAAGGACACGCTCATCATCTACTTGATTTCCGGCGCATTCCTCCCCTATGCCTGTTCATGGTTCCACGGCATGGATGGCACCATAGCGTTTCTCATCTATCTGCCGATTTGTATCGCCATCTGCTACTTCAGCATGGCCATTGCACGCATGATTGCCACCTCTCCCTTGCTCGCCCTGCTCTTTCTCGGCAAATCTCCGGCCAGGCGCACCGCAGAAACGGCAGAACGCAGCTGAGCCTTGACTCCGCCGCCCGGCGGGGATAAGCTACGGGCATGGAACACGCTGGGCAGGATGAGAAGAAATCGGGGGCGGCACTCTCCTCTGTGCTGTGGAGCGCCCTGCTCACTGCCATGAAATTCGTGGTGGGCATTATGACGGGGTCGCTGGGTATCCTTTCAGAGGCCCTGCACAGCGCGCTGGACCTGCTTTCCGCCACAGGCACGTACTTTGCGGTGAAGGTGGCGGCCCGCCCGGCGGATGAGGACCACCCGTACGGGCACGGCAAGGTGGAGAACCTGATGGCGCTGGGGGAGACGCTGCTGCTGCTGCTCACGGCGGCCTGGGTAATCAAAGAGGCGTGGGAGCGCCTGGCGAGCGACGACCCCGCCGCCCTGCAGGTGGAGACCTCCGTGTGGGCCTTTGTGGTCATCATTGTCTCCATGCTGGTGGATATCAACCGCGCGGCCATGCTGCGCCGCGTGGCAAAGGAGACCAAGAGCCCCGCGCTGGAGGCGGACGCCGCCCACTTCTACACGGATATCTGGAGCAGTGCCGCCGTACTGCTGGGCATCAGCGGCGCGGCCGTGGCCGCCCTCACCCTCCCCGGCAGCTGGCTGGAGTGGCTCTTCCTGCGCATGGACGTCTTTGCCTCCCTCGTGGTGGCCTTCTTCATCCTCACCGTCTGCAAGGAGCTCGGCGGCCGCGCCATCGACAACCTGATGGACAAGACCGACGGCGAGACTGCGGCCACCGTGCGCCGCGTGATGCAGCAGCGCATGCCCGCCTACCCCGTGCGCGAGCTTCGCGTATTGGAAACCGGCTCCAAGGCCTACCTGAGCATGGTGGTGGACGTGCCGCGGGACCTTCACGTGGACACCGCGCACGAGATTGCGGACGCCATCGGCAGCCTGATGGCGGAAGCCCTGCCCGGCTCCGAGACCCGCGTTCACATGCAGCCGGCGGAGCTGGACACGCAGCAGGCGGACATGCTGGTGCGCCAGATTGCCCTCACCCACCGCTTCGGCGTGCACGGGCTGGTGCTCATGCACGCAGACCAGGGATTCATCATCTTCACAGACCTGGAGCTGCCGCCGGATGCCACCCTGGGTGCCTGGAGCGTGGCCGTGCATGCCTTCAAGAACGATTTGCGCCGCCGCCTGCACGCAGACAAGGTGATTGTGCACGTGGAGCCCAACCTGCGCGAGCTGCCCAGCTTCCCCGCCCCCCTGCCGCCCGCCGCGGAGTGGGAGGAGCGCGTGCGCCGCGCCATGGCGGAGCTCAACGCCCCAGCTCCCCAACGGGTAGAGCTCTACACCAGCGGCGCGGAGCGCCTTTGTGCCGTCTTCATCCCGCGTGACGACGCCCTCACCGTGGAGCAGAGCCACGCCATGCTCTCCTCCCTCACCAAGCGCCTTACCGCCGCCCTGCCCCCCGTGGCCCGCATCATCGTGGCCTACGCCTACCCCCATGCGGTTTAGCCTTGAATTTCCCATGGCTTGGGGTAGAATGCCCGCATGAAAACGATTCTTGTCACAGGCGGCACCGGGTTCGTAGGCTCCAACCTCTGCCACAGGCTGATTGCAGACGGTGAGCGCGTCATCTGCCTGGACAACAACTACACCGGTTCCGTGGAAAACGTGCAGGACCTCATGGACAACCCGCGCTTCACCCTTGTGGAGCACGATGTGATAGAACCGTATGCCTGCCCGGAAAAACTGGACCGCATCTACAACCTGGCCTGCCCCGCCTCCCCCCCCTTCTACCAGGGCAACCGCTCCATCTTCACCACCAAGACCTGCGTGCTGGGCATCCTGAACATGCTGGAGCTCGCCAAGAAGAACGGTGCCCGCATTCTCCAAAGCTCCACCTCTGAGGTCTACGGCGAACCCCTGGTCCACCCCCAGGTGGAATCCTACCGCGGAAACGTCAACCCCATCGGCATCCGCGCCTGCTACGACGAGGGCAAGCGCTGCGCGGAAAGCCTCATGTTCGACTACCACCGCCACGAGGGCGTGGACATCCGCGTGATCCGCATCTTCAACACCTACGGCCCCATGATGAACCCGGAGGACGGACGCGTGGTCTCCAACTTCATCTGCCAGGCCCTGCGCGGGGATGACATCACCATCTACGGCGAGGGGCGGCAGACGCGCTCCTTCCAGTACGTGGACGACCTCATCGAGGGCATGGTGCGCATGATGGAGAACGCATCGGGATTTGCGGGCCCGGTGAACCTGGGCAACCCCGGGGAGTTCACCATCCGCCAGCTCGCGGACCTGGTGCTGGAGAAGATACCCTCCAAAAGCAAGCTGGTACACCGCCCGCTGCCCTCCGACGACCCCACCCAGCGCCGCCCGGAAATCTCACTGGCGTGGGAGAAGCTCGGCTGGAAACCCACCATCCCGCTTGCCGAGGGGCTGGACCGCACCATCTCCTACTTCCGGCGGAAAATCGGCATGTGAGAACGGATTTTCCCTGCAAATACGCCCTTTTTTGCTTGAACGGGCGGTTCTGTGGGGTATAATCCTAGAACATGAGCGCAGAAAAACCATTGGAGGGGAAAGTGGGCATTGTCACGGGCGTGGCAAACCACCGCAGCATTGCTTTCGGTATTGCCAAGGCCTGGCATGCGGCGGGGGCCAAGCTCATTTTCAGCTATCAGGGGGAACGCCTGAAGGATGGCGTGGCCAAGCTGGTGCACGAGAACTTTGGCGAGGATTCCCCGCTGTGCGAGCTGGATGTGGCAAGCGACGCCTCCATTGAAAACTTCTTCCGCTTTGTGGCGGAGCATACGCCGCAGGTGGACATGCTGCTGCACGCCATTGCCTTTGCCCCGCGTGAACCCGGCACGCTGGAAGGGCACTTTTCCGACATCGGGCGGGAAGCCTTCCTCAGCTCGCTGGATATTTCCGCGTACTCGCTGATTGCCCTGGCACGCGGGGTGGCCCCGCTCATGGCAAACGGCGGCAGCATCACCGCGCTCACCTACCACGCCAGCCGCTGCGTGGTGCCAAACTACAACCTCATGGCCGTTTCCAAGGCCGCGCTGGAATCCTGCACCCGCTACCTGGCGTACGACCTCGCCCAGAGAGAGGCGCCTATCCGCGTGAACTGCATCTCCGCCGGCCCCGTGCAAACGCTGGCCGCCCGCGGAGTGAGCGGTTTCACCACCATGCTCAAGCTCTACCAGGAAAAGGCCCCCCTGCACCGCTCCTGCACGCAGGATGAGCTGGGGGCCATGGCCGCCTACCTGGCTTCCGATGCCGCCGCTGCGGTGACAGGCCAGGTGCTGTATGTGGACGGCGGGTACTCCATCATGGGAATGTAAGGTGACAATGAAACGGACAGTCCTGCTGTTGACCGCGCTGGCGTTTCTCCTGCCCGCGCAGGCTACGGAATATTGGGTGCCCGGAACATCACGGGAGGGCGGTTGGTACGATGTGAACAAGACCTTCTCCCGGGATTTTCCGGACAGCCTGATGTGCTGGGCCGCCTCCGCCAGCAACATGCTCGCCTGGTGGCAGGACCACAATCCAGAATACAACGACCTGGCCGCCATGGACACCCCCAAGGGTGGGCAGGAGATTTTCGACACCTTCAAGACAGCCTACGAAAACAACGGCGGCCTGCAAGCCTACGGCATCCTCTGGTTCCTGCAGGGCGATACCAATGATGAATACCTGCCGTCCCTGACGGAGAAAGGCAAGGAGATGGGCGGATACTACGGAAACGCCATTACCCAGATATACAGCGAGCTGCCTATCAGTCTCGGCCTCTGCGACGTGAGAGAAGCCGGTTCCGCATCCATCGTCTCGGGATTCCTCAAGGAATGCATTGTGAACGGCTACAGCGTGGGGCTGGGCGTGTACGGGAGCATCAGCCACGCCGTCACTCTGTGGGGAATCGACTACAACGAGGAGACGCAGATGATTGAGAAGATGTACCTGACGGACTCCGACGACAGGACCTTGACAAAGGGCGACGTGCCCACGCTGTTCGAGGCGGAATGCCGCGAGCTGGAAGTGGAGTTCGCCACCAAGGAAGGCGGCAGCATCATGCTTAAGCAGCTGGGTATTTCCAGCAAGCGCGACGGCACAATCTGGTACGACGACACCGTCTATCTGGGCGTGGCCAGCTTACTCAAAACAGTGCGGGTGCCGGAACCCTCCACGGCCACGCTGGGGCTGGTGGCGCTGGCGGCGCTCTGCGCGCGGCGGCGGCGGTCACTTGCCTGATTGCAGGCTTTCCAGCTTGTGCACCACGGAATCCAGGGTTTCAAGCTCTTGGGGGGAAATGTGTTCGGCCGCAGCATCCAGCATCACGCGGAAGCGGCCATAGACCTCCTCGAACATCTGCACGCCGCGCTCGGAAAGGCGGATGCGCACGGCGCGGCGGTCCTCCGGGTTGGGGCGTCGCTCGAAAAAGCCCTTGCGCACCATGCTTTCCACCAGCAGCGAGGTGGCGGGAACAGACATCTGCATGCGCAAGGCCAGCGTCTTGAGCGGAATCCCCTCCGGCTCGTCCTCCAACAGCAGCTTGAGCTGGGATATGGCGGAGCCCTGCCGCACGGTGAGCCCCAGCATCTTCTTCTGCTGCCCCGCGCTCACGTTGCGCACAGCCTCCCGCCGCATCTCATCCAACAGGTTGAGAAGCTTGCGGAAAATCAGGTGTGCAGGCGCGTCTGACATGGCCGGACGGGATTATAGCGGAAGCCGCCGCGCATGGCAAGGCTGGAATTATCCGCTTGCCATACGGGGAGAATGCTGTATATTGAACATCAAGCAAAGATACCATATGAACAGCATGAGACTACTTCCCTGGATGGCAGCCCTGGCGCTGGGAGCCCTGCCCCTCCACGCGCAGGACGAACCCGCAGCGGAAAGCGCAACCGTGAACCTGGCAGCGGGCGAGGGCGAGGCGGAGGCCGCCGCCGCAGCCTTCTCCAAGATGGTGAAGGAACGCGCGGAGCAGGACGACTATTCCGGTCTGGCGGACGAGCTGCGCAAGATGCTCCAAAGCGCATTCCCGGATGCGGTGAAGGCGGATGACGCCACGCTGGAAGGCGTGAAGGTGGGCGGCAAGCTGGGCACGCGGGCGCTGCAGCTGTACCAGGCGCTCAAGCTGGCGGCGGACGCGCCGCAGGATGCGGATGTGCAGAAACGGAACGCTTTCATGAAGTGGCTCTGCACCAACTCCAAGAAACCCGCTTCCCTCTTCATTGCCGGCATCACCAAGAACAAGGTGAAGCGCGCGGACGCCGTGAAGATGATGGCGGAGCTGCGAGAGGCATTCGACAAGGATCCCAAGAAGGCGCTGACGGATATCAAGGGCATCACCAATCCCATGGCGGGCGGCGTGAACAAGAAGTTCTACCCCCGCCAGAAGAAGGATATCGACGCCACCGTGAAGAAGCTCCTCTCCCACAGAGACAAGGGAACGCCCAAGGTGCAGCAGGATGCCGTGAACATGGTGAACGTCTTCCGCTTCCTCTGCGGGCTCTCCCCCACCGTCACCTACGACAAAACCTACCACGAAGAAGCCCAGCTGGCGGCGGAAACCTGCCGCAAGGCAGGGAAAATCGACCACGGACTGGGCGGCAACACGGACAAGTGCAACCTTTTCCAAGGCCAGCAGGATGTGCCCGTGCAGGATGTCATCGGCTACATGGAGGACCCCGGCGAAAACAACCGCGAGGGGCGCGGCCACCGCAGCTGGATTATGGCGCCCCGCACCGGCATGACCGCGTTCGGCGTGGCGGGGGGATTCGGTGCCATGCGCACCAGTGATTACTCCTGCAAAGAGCCTGCGCCGGAGAACGGGCACGCCTACCCCGGCATGGGTTTCTTCCCCTCCGCCTACCTGCACGGGGATGGCTGGAGCTACTACGCCCCGGCGGGCCAGCGCGTGCCGGACAAGCCGAAGGTGGAGATGTGGAAGCTGAACCGCAGCGTGGCGGAACCGCCCAAGGAGAGCCAGCTCACCCAGGCCAACGCCATCCCCATCAAGGCGGTCTTCCAAGGCTGGCAGAACTCCGTGACCTTTGAGCCGGACTATTCCAAGTTCAAGAACAAGGGCGGCAAGATGACCGGCACCTACTGGATCCGCATCTCCTGGGAGGGCTTCAAGGCGGAGTACGTGGTGGACCTGTATTGACGCGCCTCACCCGGCGCCGCCCTCAATGAGGTAGGCCGCTCCCTCCGTCACGGGCTCCTCCGCCCCGCTGTCCGGCAGGAAGAAGATTTGCCAGCGCGTGGCCATTTGCCTGCCGCGCGCCCCGGTGTACACGGCCACGTCGCGGAAAGTGATGTCCATCACGCCGCTGCCTGCGGCTGCACGGTCGTCCGCTGTGACACGGTGGAGCATGGGGGTGGTGACCAAGGGTGTTCCGGAGGCGTGTGCAGACACACGGATGATGAAGGAGCCCGCCCCGCTCACCCCTGCCGGCAGGAGCATGTGCACATGGTAGGCGGCATCGGCAGCCCCCGGCTCCAGCCACACGGCGGGGGCATTCTCGGCTGCGGGCGCGCCGCCGGCCTGCGGCACGGGCAAGCCCTGCCCGGCGGCATCCGCCTCTGAGGGAAAGGAATCCAGCACCACGCCGGAATACAGCAGGGCGGCAAACATGCACCAGACCAGTTGCAGCAGCTCCGCCGCGCCGCCTGCCGCCCAGTGCCGCCAAAGCCCCGCCACCTGCCGGCGCTTGCGCAATATCAGCAAAAGCACCAGCCACAGCGGCACCAAAAGAATGCCCGCCGCCACGCCGAAGGCCGTGACGTGCGGGCCACCCAGCCCGATGAGCGAAAGGGTGTGCAACGCCAGAATGCCGATGCTGAGCAGCGGCACTCCCCACCAGGCTGTGATGATGCGTTTGAACACGGCGGCGCGGGGTTTTCCCGGGGCGCATGCTATCATTGCAGGCATGATACCGCAAGCCGTTTTTCAGTCCACCAACCCACATGTGTCCCAATAAATGGATTCTTGTTTTCAAGGAATTGATGGGCAATCGTTAGGGAAATCGCCCAAAGTTGAAGCCCCCCTCATTGGATTTTATCAGTAAAGGCGGCCGGAGACGTGCAACGGGAGACGTCATCCACCCCGCAGAGCGGGGTTCGGTGTAGAGACGTTAGGCCGGTGGTTACCCCACGGGTTTACACCCGTGGCTCTATTAATCCGCTGTGGTAAAAGGGAGGCGTTCAAGGTATAATACCTTGCGCCGGCGTGGGTTTCCGTATAGGCCATGCGGAAACCCACGGCCCGGATGCCTTCCGTCCCGTGGCTAGTGCTGGAAAATACGCACGTTACCGAGTCTGGAAGCTCCGGGCCACCGCTGGTGCGGGCCGGCAGGTATCTCTCGTATGATTGCTTGGACTTTCGTCCGTAATAGAGCAAGAGAATACTTACCATATTCCCATGGCCTAATCAACCCAAATAAACAAATACCATGAAATACCAATACATCGGAGTCGATCTGGCCAAAGAGAAGCTGGACGTGTACAGCAAGCGGAGCGGGTATGTCCCGCTCAGGAACGACGAGGCGGGCAGGCAGCGGTTGCTCGCCATCGTGAAGCAGGCGGGGCCGAATGCGCTGGTCGCATACGAGTCCACCGGGAACGTGTCGAAGCGCTTTGCGAGCTTCCTCTACGACGAAGGAGTGACGCAAAGATGTCTCAACGCGCGGAGGGTGTACAAGTACGCCGAGTTGACCGGCAAGTTCGCCAAGACGGACAAGGAGGACTGCCGTACGATATACGAGTACGCGATATGGGACAAGGTGGAGCCTGATGCGCTGCACAGCAAGTTCATCCTGCGGTTGCGCGAGATGGTATCGCTGCGCAAGAGCCTTGTTGAGAGCCGCAAGACACTCAAGAACGCCCGCTACGGAGGTGACGAGTCAGACGCCCCGCACACCGCCAGGATCTTTGAAGTGTTCGATGAGGAAATCCGTGCGCTGGAGAGTCGTATAGAGGCTTTCATCAAAACGCATGAGACGTATGGGCCGTTGCACAAGGCTCTGCTCAAGGAACCCGGGATAGGTAAGGTGGCGGCCATGACGCTCATAGCCTACCTGCCCGAACTCGGACACGTCAACCACCGGAAGATAGCCGGCATAGCGGGTCTGGCGCCCAAGAACAACGACAGTGGCGAGACCATAGGTGCACGCCACATCAAAGGCGGGCGCATGGCGCTACGCAACGAGCTCTACATGGTGCAAGTAGCCAGCACCCACCTGAAAAACTGGCGGCTGCGGGAGTTTTACGAGAGGAAATTAGCGGAGAAACCGACCCGCGTGGTACTTATTGCCTGTTGCAGACGCTGGCTGGTGCAGCTCAATGCCAAGGTGCGCGACTGGTATCACAATGGATGCAACGGCACGTTGCCGCAGGTGGGGTCTGGGGAGGCTGCGCAAGCCTCCCCTAGGAAGCGATAGTGCCGCAGAGAGGAATCCAAGGGGGATGAGCGAGAAGCTCTCCCCCTTGGTCGTAGGGGTCTGGGGAGATGAAATCTCCCCAGGGCGGATGTGTCTTGTCGCCCCCCCCACGCGTATACGCACGCGCATGGGTGCACGAAAA
>JAZLHB010000123.1:0-19294 GCA_045616565.1 Akkermansia sp.
CAGCCCATTACTGTTGCAGCCATGCGAACGTGCTTTGCACCCCGCCTCGTCACGCAGTAGCGTAGCGAAGGCGGACGAACGGCGGGGCGGCTCCGCTATCCCGAAGCACCGGAGTTTCGGAGGTGCTTCGCCTCGGCGTAGGGATTTCGGGTTCGCCCATATTCCGAAGACGGGCACTAGCCCCAGAACCACCAAGATTCGCCTTGCGTATCATCCACCCCACCAACCGAATTCATAGGTTTCCAAAAATCTTTGGGACACATGTGTTACGCTACGGAAACGCGCGAAAATTGGGTTGACAATCGATGTCCACTCATGCTATAGAACACCTTGCCTGCCCGCTGGACACAGAAATGGCTTTTTTCTGTCAGACAAAGGGCGGCAGCGTAAAACTCTGCTTGGCCAAAATGAAATTCGTACACGATGTCACTTCAGATACCGCCGAACAAACAGGGTTACTTCATCAAGGCCAGCTGAAACTAGATTGGACTTTCATCTATGAACGTGGCAGTGGCAAAAAAAAGCGCGCGTCAATCAACGTAACTGGCGAGTATTCGACGACCTGCGTTGATTATGTAATGGTGTTTGGAGATTCCAAGTTGCATATCCCTGTCAATCAGTATACAGACTTGCGTAGTACATGCGACGTGACAGATTTCGCACAGAGCGTGCCGATTTGCATAAGTGCATATAAAGCATTTTATAAGCGAATACACAATAATGAGACATTTAAGAAGGCTATGCAGCAGAAATGCAGTGATAATCCATACATCAATGTCTATACCACCATGGCTTTTGGTATTGCGCTTTCGCGTGAGTATAAAGGAAACCATGAAGTGTATTCTCTAAAAAAATCGCCACTAGCATTCAGCATCAATAAACTATTCGAAGATTTATCTAATCAAGCCACTCTTAAGATGAGATGCGAAGAAGAAGCCGTAACTTTTACTGTATTTGCACGACTTCTAGGGAAAAAGGACATTAACATAGTATGCAGCCCAAATCACGCTTGGGTCGAGACATCTCCTGGTAAATGTAAATATGATATTTCAACATTCGTTCCAAATGATAATCCAAACGACGACACCCACATGGAAATAGATGAACTGTCTGAACTGTCTGAACTGTCCGGTTTGAAAACCGAACATGACCCCATTATACTTAAATAACATGAAATCAACACTAAACATTATATTGCTGTTATTTATCCTTCATGTTCCTGTTCCCTGTTCAGCACAGGAAATGAGAACGATAGAGGCTCCCGCAGTGACGCTTGATTGGCCAGATGCCAAAGAGCTGTGGACTTGGCAACAGTTGAGGCAGCATTGGGGGAAAAAGTGGGACTACAGAACGGATTTCGGTTTCGATGAGAGTTTCGTCGTGCCAGCCTTGATGGGCAAGGATGACGACATTCTTGTCAACGGGAATTTTATTTGTTCTCAGCGTTCATATATCTACTTGAGTCCAAGGGGATATACTTTGGCGGCTGGCGATTTTTGGAGAGCCACCCGAGATGTCGATTCTGATATACTCTTCTGCATTATGGCGGATCGGGTGAGCCATCAAGCAACTAGGGCGGAGGACGATGCCGAGAAAAAATCATACTTGGAAAATCGTGTTGCCCCGCGTGTAGAGAAAATATCGGAAAACGAGTATATCATCTCGTCCCGTAAAGGGGCGATAACTGATAAAGGCGTAATTCCTAGGCATTTCCGCACCATTGACGCTTACGTGCGTGATGGGGGAATTATCACAACTTCTGGATACCTTGATGGCTTGGGACCTTTGCTCCTCAAGGGCGAAGTGTCAGAGAAAACATTTAGGGAGGAGCAGTTGGCCGCATACAGGGAAGTTTATCATTTTGCCTTTTGCGGGAAGGGAACTGTGGATGACAATCCAAAGGTAGTGAAAGACTATATGGCAAGAATCGCCCGCAACAAGGAACAAACCAGCTGCTGGAACATGGAAGCCATCACGCCACTAAGCCAAATAGCCTATGAGAGGGAGAGAGAGAACCATCCCGAAAAGTTCTACTCCTTCGGCGGCTATAGGGACCTGAACAGCATTCGCGCCACGCTTGGGCTTCCCCAAGTCAAAGTTCCCGGATTGAACGAAGGCAAGTTTCCCAATACCAATGCGGGTGTAGCGACTGGGAAATCTGTCGCCAAGGTACTGGAAAAGGCCGCTGGGCGAAAGTGGTCGGATGTCCTGAAGGAGAGAGGCGGAGAGCATGTATACAGAGCCGACATCGAATTCGGGGACGTCACGGTCTCCTATCTTATAGACCACACATGGCACAAGGAAGCTGCAATCCACGCAATGCTCAACTATTCTACCTTGATAAGCCAGTCGGGCTTGAAGCCGGAAGAATTGGCGGCCAGTCTCAATCCCCGCCGCAACCTTGTGGGGGATTTTGACCTCTGGCAACGCCCGCAGCTGGATGACAATGGATTACCTGTAAAAGGCTCTGAAAACTCTTTCGTCACCTTTATGCGGGGGAACTCTGTTGTAACACTCTGGCTGAGCGGATACGACAATGAGGTGTATGACCTGCGGCCGCTGGCGCGCGCCATCGACAAGCTGCTGGTGGAGGGCATGCGCAAGGCGGGCGAACCGCTCACGAAGGAGCAGGACTACCTGAAGGAGGACGCGGAGAAAAAGCAGAAATAAGCGCCAGGCATCAACGTTCATTCCACCCAGGGCAGGGGCCGCCGCAGCCCCTGCCCTTCTTGGTACGACCGACGCGATACGCAAACTGTGGTGAAAGTCCACAAGGTGCCGTGATGATGCGGAAACACATACCCGAAGAACAAAGCTGCGGGGAGGCAGCGAGCCGTGGGAAAGGAAGTTCGAGGGAAAATCCCGACTACGCGTGTAGACAGGATACCGCCGTACGGCGCAGGCGCTCTAGAAAACCAGCCCTTCCCTTTCCTTCGGGACATGCCAAAAACAGGCGGGCGGAGAAAAGGGAAGCGAAAGGGATTTGAATACGGGCGTAGCCTGTTCAAGAACAAGGCCAGGCACAGCGCAATGGGGAGAGTGCCCGCGCCGACTGCGCGCTAAGTTCACAAAATCTCGAAGCCCCTTACGGCGCAGCCTTGGCGGAGACGGGCATTTCCTATGCTCACACGCTTTCATTTTGCGCGGGAGGATTTGCTGTGGGCGGGGCACCCCACCGCAAAGGTGGCAAAATCCGGGAAGCGCTCAGGTGCTTGGGGCTCTATTTCCGCCAGCACCTGGTGGATGCTCTTTTTCTTCACGGCAACCGATGCTCCTGCTGTCGGCCCATGCTCAGGTCCAATGCGCGGACGTCATTCAGAAAGCGGGGCAGCATGATGTGAAGATACCGCGCGTTCGGGTAATCGGCCAACGCGCCCACAACTCGCGCAGGAATTCCACATCCGCAGCCTTCAGCTTGTGCGTGGCTCCCCGTTGCCGGTACACCCCGCCCTTGCGGTTGAGCAGCCTGATTGCGCGCATCCTGGCGTAGCCGGAGGCCTCGGCCACCTTGTCGATGAACCTCTGACGCGCCTTGATGCCATGTACGCGCTGATACAGGCCATGCTGTCTCTCCATGTACAACTTCAATTCTTCTCGACTCATGTTTAATGCCATACGGACATTCTAGCGTCCTATTTCCGACCCGCAACTTTTTCGCCTCTTCCAAATCCGGGCTTTCCGGTGTCCGATTTTTGTCCCAACGCGGCCCCGCGTCATGAAGCGATAACAACTTGCCATCACGGGTGGAGTCTGGTAAGCTGAACTTCCCGTGAGTAGACATTGGACAGTTCTGGTGATATTGGCAGCGGTAACGCTGCTGGTGGCAGCTTGCAGCCGGGAGGACACGGAGAGCAAGGTGGTGCGGATGGGCTGTTTCCCGAATGTGACGCATGTGCAGGCACTGGTGGCGCGCAACATGAGCCGCCACGGAGAGGGCTGGTTCGAGCGCTACCTGCCGGGGTACAGTTTGGAGTGGTACACCTACAACGCCGGGCCCACGGCCATGGAGGCCCTGTTCGGCAAGACGGCGGATTTGACCTACGTTGGCCCGAGCCCGGCTATCAACGCCTACGCAGTGTCCAACGGCCGCGCGGTTCGCCTGCTGGCGGGGGCGGTGAACGGCGGGGCGGCCCTGCTGGTGGCCCCCGGCAAGGGTATTTCACATCCTTCCGATTTCAAGGGGCGCAACATAGCCACCCCGCAGCTCGGCAACACGCAGGATGTCTCCTGCCGCGCCTGGCTCGCCAAGAACGGGCTCAAAACTACCCTGGAGGGGGTGGGAGACTGCCGCGTTTCCCCCACGCCCAACGCCATGCAGCTGCAGCTCATGAAACAGGGAGACATTGACGCCTGCTGGACCGTGGAGCCCTGGGTTTCCCGCCTGGAGCAGAACGCCGGGGCCGCAGTGCTGGTGCAGGAGCCGGATGTGGTGACCACCGTTCTGGCGGCGCGCACGGGCTGGCTCAAGGCGCACCCGCAGGAGGCCGCCGCCATCGTGCGCGCCCACAGGGAGCTGACCCGCTGGATTCAGGAACACCCTGAGGAGGCCCAAAGGCATGTGGTGGACGAGCTCACCGAGCTCACCCAAGCGCCGATGCCGCCGGAGCTGGTGGCTTCCGCCTGGGCACGGCTCAAGCTCACGGATGCCATCGACCTGCCGGGGCTGCGCCAGTTTGTGAAAGATGCCCAATCCTGCGAGCTGCTGGACCACGTGCCGGACATCCAGGATTTGATTTACCAACCGCAGGAACAGGAGGAGAACCACCCATGACCCAGGAATACACCCATCAGGAAATTCATGAGTACCCCACCGCCAAGCTCAGCGTGGAGCACGTTTGCAAGTACTTCAACACGCAGGGCCGCACCGTCACGGCGCTGGAGGACGTATCGCTCAACATCAACGAGGGCGAATTCGTGTGCTTCGTGGGGCCCAGCGGCTGCGGCAAATCCACCCTGCTCAACATCATTGCCGGGTTGGAGAAGCCGGACAAGGGCCAGGCGCTCATCGACGGCACACCCATTCTGGGCCCGGGGCGCGACCGCATGATGATGTTTCAGGAGCACGCGCTGTTCCCGTGGCTGGATGTTATAGGCAACGTGATGTTCGGACTCAAGCAGAAGCCCAACCTGAACGACAAGGAGCGCCTGGAGGTGGCCAAGTACTACCTGTACCTGGTGAAGATGGACAACTTTGCCCACGCCAACATCCATGAGCTTTCCGGCGGCATGAGGCAGCGCGTGGCGCTTGCGCGTTCCCTGGCGCCCAACCCCAAGATCCTGCTGATGGACGAGCCTTTCTCCGCGCTGGACGCCATGACCCGCGAACAGCTTTACGGCGATATCCAGGAGATTTGGGCGAAGCGCCGCAAGACCATCATCTTTGTTACCCACAACGTGCGCGAGTCCGTGTGCCTGGGCACGCGCGTCATCCTCTTCTCCCCGCATCCCGGGCGCGTTCGCGAGGAATTCCACGTGGAGCTCCCGCGCCCGCGCAACATCAACAACCACGATTTGGCGGACATCTCGCGCGAAATCACCTCCGCGCTCAAGGGGTACGCCGCAGAGGAAACAGATTGACCGCACACCATGAAACGCTTCATCATCATCGTCTCGTTCTTTGCCTTCCTCATCCTCGTTTGGGCCGCGCTCACGGGGGATTTGGCCTGCATCGGGCTGGAGGAGAGCCTGTGGTCGCCCTTTGTGCTGCCGCCGCCGAGCACGGTGGCCAACTACCTGTGGAACAACATGGCGAACGGCAAGATACCGCTCTCCATGCTCATCACGCTGCGCCGCCTGCTGATCGGCTATATCATCGGCCTGGCGCTGGGAGTTCCGCTGGGCATGCTGGCGGCGCGGTTCAAGAGCGTGAATGATACGCTGGGCATGCTGGCGCTGGGCCTGCAGGCGCTGCCGAGCGTGTGCTGGGTGCCGCTGGCGTGCATCTGGTTCGGGCAGACGGAGGCTGCACTGCTGTTCGTGGTGATCATGGGCACGCTGTGGAGCGTGCTGCTCTCCACGGAAAACGGCATGAAGAACGTGCCGCCCATCTACGCGCGCGCCGCCCGCACCATGGGCGCGGGCAAGTTCTACACGCTCATCCACGTTACCCTGCCCGCCTCCGCCCCCTTTGTGGTGAGCGGCATGAAGCAGGGCTGGGCCTTTGCCTGGCGCTCCCTCATGGCGGCGGAAATCTACGTCTCCGTGGTCTCCGGCTTCGGCATCGGCCAGTACCTGCACTACGGCCGTGAGCTGCAGCGCATGTACCAGGTCATTGGCATCATGTTCATCATCATTGCCATCGGCCTGCTGGCGGACAAGATTCTCTTCTCTCCGGCAGAGCGCTGGCTGCACCGCCGCTGGGGCACCGGAAAGGATTGATCTGGCACCATGGAACGCTGTGCAATAAGTGAGCTGCAAAAAATGCTCGGCTGCGTGATTGCCACGGATGCCGAGACTCTGGAGAGATACGCGCACGACAAGTGGCACGCGAGCGCACTCCCGGAATGCGTGGCCTTTCCCCGCTCCACGGAGGAGGTGGCACAAATCCTGAAATTTGCGGATGAGCACCGCATTCCCGTGACCCCGCGCGGCGCGGGCGTGGGCTATGTGGGCGGCTGCGTGCCCGTGCGCGGCGGCATTGTGCTCACCCTGGAGCGCATGAACGGCATTTTGGAAATCAACCCCGCAGACGGCGTGGCCGTGGTGCAGGCCGGCGTGCTCACGGCAGACCTGCAGGACGCCTGCGAGGCGCAGGGATGGTTCTACCCGCCGGATCCCGCTTCACGCAAGGAATCCAGCATCGGCGGCAACATTGCCACCAACGCCGGTGGCCCGCGCTGCCTCAAATACGGTGTCACCCGCCCGTATGTGCTGGGGCTCACCGTGGTGCTGGCGGACGGCCGCATCCTGCGCTGCGGCGGCCGCACCCACAAGAACAAGCAGGGCTTTGATTTGGTGGGGCTGTTCGTGGGCAGCGAGGGCATGCTGGGCGTGGTAACGGAAGCCACGCTGCGCATCATCCCCGCACCGCCCGCCCGCGCGGCCCTGCGCGCCAGCTTCCCGGAGTTCGCCCTTTGCGCCAAGGCCGTGCAGAACGTGCTGCAGGGCGGCCACCTGCCCTGCGCCCTGGAAATCACGGATGCCTACACCCTTTCAGCCGCCCGCAACTACCTGGGGCCCACCGCCCTGCCCGCCAATGCCAAGGGCCACATCATCATCGAGATTGACGGCCAGGCAGACTCCGTGGCGGCGGAGCAGCGCGGCATTGCGGATATCCTGCGCGCCACCGGCGCCACGGAAATCATCACCGCTGCCACCAAGGACGAGGTGGAAGCCATCTGGCAGCTGCGCCGCGAGTTCTCCTACAGCTTGAAAGCCACCGGGCTCACCAAGCTCAACGAGGACATCGTCATCCCCCGCTCCAAGCTGGTGGAGCTGGTGGAATTCTGCGAATCACTGCAGCGGGAAACCGGCATCCCCGTGGCCTGTTTCGGCCACTCCGGAGACGGCAACATCCACACCAACATCATGGTGCCCAAGGATGCACAGGGGCGTGATATCCGCGAACCCGCAGACACCCTGGTGGACCGCCTTTTCCAATGGGTGGTCTCACACGGCGGCAGCATCACGGGTGAGCACGGCATCGGCCTTGCCAAGGCCAAGTGGTTCCCTCAGGCCGTCGGCCCCGTCGCCATGGATATCCACCAGGCTCTCAAAAACGCCCTGGACCCCCGCCACACCCTCAACCCAGGCAAGATGGGAATGGAGTGAGCCGCACACGCCATTTCCACACTTAAGCCACATTCTAGCATTTGCGCGAATTCGGATTAAATGAAGAATTTTCTGATTGACAAGCGTATTTCTACGTTTAAAATTGCTTCTACCGACAAGAAGAAGTTCCATTAAATCAACAAATGCAACAAGAACTACAAGCGCGCCTGTGCCTGCGGCTCAAAAGACTGGAGCTGGTTCGAGATTGCGAATGCTGGGATACGGAACGGAAACATTTCGTCTCCCGCGTTTCGTTCAACGACCACTCGAGCGTCCTGCTGGAGGGGGAGTATCTGGAAAACGCCTTTCCCTCTGCGCTGCTGGCTCTTTCCAAGCAAAAGGGGCGGCTGGTGCTCACCCCGCAAATGTCGGCCAGGGGACACGCCATCTGTGAGGAAGAGCGGCTCAACTACCTGGATGCTGCGGGAAACTGTTTCATATCGCTGGATCGCGTATATATATCAGAGAAGGGGAACCGGGCGGTCGGCCTGCGCAAGCGGCGCGGGGAACAATCCGCCTTTGAGCCGTCGGCTCACGCTTCCTCCCGCGTTTTGCGGGTGCTGATGGAAAATCCGAATGGAGAGAACTGCGCGGCGGATCTGGCGCAGGCGGCGGGTTGCAGTTTGGCGCAAGCGTACAAGGTGGCTGGCTTCCTGAGCCGCAATCTGCTGTTGGAAAACCGCGGGGGCAGGCTCCGCGTAACCGATGCCGCGCGCCTGATGCAACAATGGGGACGCGTGTACGCGCTGCGCAGGCAACCAGTGGTTTCCCTCTTTTCACTGGACAGCTTGTCCAACATCGAGGCCAAGCTCCGGGAACTGGCGAAGGCGGGCAAGACGCGCGCGCTGCTCACAGGCATTGCCGGCGGCAACCGGTACGCTCCCGCCGCGCGCTACAACCGCCTTCAGCTTCTCTGCCCGGATGGGGAGACGGATTCTCTAGCAAAACAGCTCGGCTGCAAGCCCTGCGCATCCGGCGCAAACATCCTTGTCACGCCCTGTATCCATGATGAATTTTTCATGGCTCCGCGCATGATACGCGGAGACGCAGTGGCATCCCCGGTACAGGTATACCTGGATTGCCTCACCACGCCCGCCAGGGGCGAGGAGCAAGCGGAAGCTATCCTCAAAACGCAGTTTGCCAGAAATGCCGGCTAACCATCCCCAAAACACGCACGACTACCCGGCCGCCCAAGTGGAAGCGGCCAAGCGCGTACTGGTCGAACTATCGGACATATTTGCCGAGCACCGCAACAATTACCGTTTGGTGGGCGGCTGGGTTCCCGCCATGCTGTACCCGGAGGGACAGCATGTAGGGAGTATTGACATAGACATCCTGCTCAACCACACCCGGCTGGAGGAAGGAGATGACATCTTGCGGCTCTTGAAGCAGCACGGCTATGAGAGAAACGCAGAGCAAACCTACACATTCAGCAGGAAAGTCATGGTAGACGGAATCCCGTTTGCGGTGGCTGTAGATTTGCTTGCGGGCAAGTATCAGGGCAAGAGCGCGGGAAGGCGCACCCAACACATCCAGGGCTTGAAAGCCAGGATGGCGACCGGCGGTCAATTCGCCTTCGAGCAGGCCGCCCGGCAAATCAAGCTGCAAGCAGCCCGCCCGGACGGCACTCACGGCACGGTGCAGGTTGCCGTGGTGGACGAGCTGCCCTTTCTCTGCATGAAAGCCGCAGCCCTGGACAATCGGAAAAAGGCCAAGGATGCATACGACATCCACTTCATCCTGGAGCACCACCCCGGTGGATTCAGCCGGCTGGCCGTGGAGGCCAGCCCCCACGCGCGGCACGGCATCGTCAAATCCATGCTCGGAATTTTGGAGAAACTCTTTGCAGAACCTTCAAGCGCAGGCTGCACAGCCGTTGCCGATTTCGAGGAGGAATACAACGACGAGGCGCGGGAAATCCGGTTGCGCCAAGTCTCGGAGCGCATCATGGCCTTTGTCCGCGCCATGAGGGGCGGGAAGTAACGCCTGCCGCTATTCCGCCTCCGCCTTGAATTTCTCACGGAAGGTGACGCACATGAAGAGGATGCCGATGCAGATGGCGAGGGAGCCGTAGAGGATGAAGGTGCTGACGGAAGCGGGGTCATCCACCATGGAGGTGAGGTAGACGATGAGCATGTTGCCGATGGTGCTGGTGAGGTACCAGAAGCTGAGGACGATGCTCTTGAGGTTCTTGCCGGCGGCGGTGTAGGCGTACTCCAGGCCGGTGGTGCTCACCAGGATTTCAGAGACGGTGATGATGATGTAGGGGAGGCACTGCCAAAGGATGGAAAGGTTTTCCCCGGCATCAATACGGGTCTGAATCCACGCCACCACGCCGTAGCCCAGGCCTGCGAGCACAATGCCGCAGCCCATGCGGCGCAGGGGCTGGCTCCACCTGCCGATGTAGGGATAGATGAAAAGCGTGACCAGCGGCACCATAATCATGATGAGCAGCGGGTTGAAGCTCTGCATTTCCTCTGCACCGAAGGTGAAGGGAGAGCCGAACAGGCTGAACTGCAGCGGCACCATCTTGGCTCCCTGCAGCACCCAGCTGGTGGTGGTCTGGTCGTACAGGCTCCAGAAGGGGATAATCATGAGGAAGACGATGAGCACGCGCACCATGTTGCGCGCACCGTGAATCTGCTCTTCCGAGTAGCGGGCGTTGGTCACCTCCGCCGGATTGAAGAGGAGGCTGCCGGAAACGCCGATAAAGCCGCGCATGCCGAAGGAGGCAGCCATGCGCAGCCCTGCAACCACCAGGGCGATGATAAAGAGGATGATGGCGGCAAGCCCGCAGAGGTCGGCCCCGGTTTCACCCAAGCCGCAGAGCGTGCCCAGCTGCGTGGCTCCCTGGTTGGTCCAGTAGCCGAGCAGCACCAGCAGCGGGGCCATGACGATGAAGGCCACAATGCCGATGAGCGTGTTGGAGCTTTGCTTCACCTCTTCCGCCCCGTACTTTTCACAGGCGCGCTGCGCTCCCTTGAACGCGCGGGTCAGCAGGCAGGGCAGGAAATGCGGCTGCGCGGGCTGGCGGTGGTGGTAGGTCTTGCGCCCGCACCACAGCAGGAAGGTGGATACGGCCATGAAGATTCCCGGCACGGCAAAGGCCCAGCTGTACCCCATGCTCTGGCGTATCCACGGAATCACCAGGAACGCAAAGAAGGAGCCCAGGTTGATGGACCAGTAGAATGCCGCGTACACGCGGGTCATGATCTTGGAGTCGGTCTGGTCCTGCACCTGGTCGCCGATGAAGGCGGAGACGCAGGGCTTGATGCCGCCGGTTCCCACGGCGATGGTGAAGAGGCCGATGAAGAGGATGATTCTGCGCGTGTCGATGCTGTCGGCAAAGTCTGCCGTGGCCAGGATGAAGTTGCCGAGGCAGTAGACGAGCGAGATGTAAAGGATGGTGCGGTAGCGGCCCAGGAAGCGGTCTGCAATCCACGCGCCCAAGAGCGGCAGGATGTAGATGACCGCCAGGAAGAGGTGGCCCACCTCCACGGCCTCCTGCTGGGTCATGGCCAGCATGCTGGTCATGTACAGCGTGAGGATGCTGCGCATGCCGTAGAAGCTGAAGCGCTCGCAGGCTTCGTTGCCGATAATGAATTTTCCTTGCGGGGGGAACGCGCTCATGGCTGTGTCAAGCGGGTAGGATTACTTGCGCAGCTTCACCGATTCTGCAAGATCCACATTGTAGGTCTTGTAGGCGTTCTGAATCCAATCCACGAGGATTTCGCCGCGCAGGCGGGCGTTCTCCGCCGGGATGGCGCGGAAGGACTTGAGGGCGGAGTACTCTGCGCTGCTCTCCACGGTGCGCCCGGTGACGGCGGTGATGCTGGCGCCCTCTGCAGAGATGGAGATGGGGGCGAGCTTTCCGGTGGGCACGCTGATGAGGGCCATGGCATCCACCCCTGCGGGGAGCTGCGCGGCAGAGCTGCCGATGTTGGTGGGGCCGAAATCCTTCACGGTGGCACCGGCGGCCTCAGCCTTGGCAAAGGCGGCGGCCACGCCGCCCTCCGGCAGGGCAGCCTCCATATCGGCAAAGAGCTTCTTGGCGGTCACCTCCAGCGCGTTCTCCGCGCGCTGCTTCTTGAGGTCTGCCAGGGCCTTGTCCTTGGCGGCGTCGAACTCCAGCTCAACGGGCTGCTCAATGGCCTCCACGCGGATGAAGATGAGCTTGTTGTCCTTGGAAAGGAAGTAGCCGCGGACCTGCTTGATGCTCACGCGCTGCTCCAGGTTGCCGGCCTTGAGGTTGGCCTCGTACTGCTCCACGGTGGGCGCGGTGTCCACCTCTGCAAAGGCCACCTCCGCCAGGGGCATGGTCTTGCCGTTGTAGTCCACATCCACCTTGAGCTCGGCGGGGGCGTCCGCCAGCGTGGTGAGCGCGCTGGTGGTGTGGCTCTTGCCGTCTGCGGTCTTGTAGGTGAAGGGTTCGTACTCGTTGTTCTCCGCAGCGCCCTCCAGCAGCTGGTCGAATCCCTTGCCGTCCGCGCGGGAAAGGTCCTCCATGAGCATGTCCGCCGTGGCAATGAGGGATTCCATGTTGGCACCCTCCGCCGGGGCGAGCGTGTACACGGAAACGATGCGGCGCTCGTCGCTCTTGTAATCCTCGCGGTTCTCATCCCAGAACGCGTGCAGCTCCTCCTCGGAGGGTGCGGGCGGCTCGCTCACCGAACCGGCGGGAAGCCAAGCGTTCTTGCCGCGCAGGGTCTGGTACACGGCATCCACCAGGCCGGACACGGTCTTGCCCTGGTAGCGCACATCACCGGTGAAGATGTTGTTCAGGCACTCCAGCACAATGAGGTCGGACACCACGCTGCGGAAAGCGGTCTCCTGCGCGTTGTTGCCCAGGCCGCGCACGCGGTCGTACCCGGTGAGGCGGTGGTAGAGGTCCTGGTCAAAGGTGCCGTCGTCCTTCTGGAACGGGGGCATGGCCTTGATGTAGGCGTCCACCTGCTCCTTGGAGGGCATGAGGCCGAGCTCCTTGCCCACCTGCTGGATGATAGCGCGGTTCACGGCCACGTTCACGCCTCCGTCATCCGCGTAGCCGAAGCTCATCACCTGCATCATGCTGCCGATGAAGTCCATGTACTCCTGATACTCCGGGTGCTCCTGGAGCCAGGCGTTCATGGCGGCGAGCTCGTCGTCGCTCATGCTGTCGTCCTCGTTGGTGTCGAACTTGTTGCGCACCTTCTGGCTGGCGGTGGAGTAGAGGGAGTGCAGGTAGGATTCCCCGTTCTCACCCAGGTTGACGGTTTCCTGGTAGTCGTAGCCCACCCCGTTCACCTGGATGTAGTAGTTGGAGCCGAACATGTTGCCCTTGTCACCGTAGTCCATGAACAGGAAGCCCAGGCCCAGCGCGGCCACCACAATCAGCACCAACAACGAGTTCCGGCGGATAAATTCAAGTACGCTCATATCGATTCTATGTAAAGATGTTCCAGGGTGCGCGCGCGTTTGCACACGCTAACGCGCTCTATTATACACGCTTTTCCGCCACTTGCAAGCAGGAATGCCGCATCTCGCATGTTTTTATGCGGATTTTGCCGTTTCCAACCGTTATTGGACGCATCGGGCGGGGGCGGTGTCACACCCGGCACTATGCCAGAATTCACATCAGCCTTCAGCGGGAATGATTGCCCGCGCAAGCTCACCGTCAAGGAACTCGTGCGCTCCGTGCGCTTCATGATTGCAGCCGAATACGAGGCTATTCAGCTCTATGAGCAACTCTCCGAATCCACGGACAACCAGCTGGCGCGCAAGGTGCTGCTGGATATTGCGGACGAGGAGAAGCAGCATGCGGGCGAGTTCCGCCGCCTGCTGAGCATACTGGCCCCGCAGGACGAGATGCTGTACTGCGCCGGCATGCGTGAGACGGACGACCTTGTGGCCGGGGTGCGCGACCGTTTTGGCGGCGCGCAGCAGGATGCTCCCTGCGCGGACGGAGAGTGCGGGAAATGAAAAGCGGGGGCATGCGGGCTTACAGCTCCGGGTCCCAGCCGTTCTTCATCAAGTCGTCGTACAGCTTTTTCGCCTCGTCCTTGAGGTCCTGCTCCGCCATGCGCAGATACATGGCGGATTCCGCCTGGTCGGCCTCCAGGTTGGGGCCGCCCTTGGCGGCGAGGTAGGCGAGGTAGACGAGTGCTTCCGGCACGTTGCGCGCCATGGCGTCTTGGAGGGTCTGCTTGGCCTTGTAGGCATCTGCGGGGATACCGCCCAGCCCCTTGTACTGAACGTATGCCATCAGGATAACGGCACCGGAGATACCGCTGTTGGCGGCTTCCAGCATGAGCGGCAGCGCAGCCTTCTCATCCTTGCCCACCCCCTGCCCCTTGAGCAGCATGATGGCTTGGGAAAGGGAGCACATGGGGTCGCCCGCGCGCGCGCCCTCGACAAAGTTGCGGTAGGCGCGGGTGTCGTCCTTGGCGAAACCGTACTTGCCGTCATGGTATGACATGCCGAGCATGTAGCAGGCCTGCGGGAGACCGTTCATGGCGGCCAGGCGAATGAGCTGGCGGCCCGTCTTGTCATCGTGCGGAATGCCGAGGCCCTTCACGGAATCCGGCTGCTTGGGTTCCGTGAGCAGGCAGCCCAACAGGAACACGGCGGCGGGGGAGTGCATCTTCACGGCCTCCTGGAGCAGTTGGTAGCTCTCCTTGGGCATGGTGGCGGAGCAGGCGGCGGAGAGCGCGTACACGGCTTCCGCATTGCCCATCTTCACGGCCTTCTGCAGCCATTCGGAGCGCTCCTGGTCGGTGGGGGCCTGCATGCCCAGGTAGTAGGCAACGTGGTGGTTGCCGCGCTCTATCTCGGATTTGACCTCGGGCTTGTCCTTGGAATCGAAACCGGTCAGGCGACCGGTGAACTGCAGCCACTTGAAGCGGGTCATAAACTGCCCGCCCTTGCAGGCGGCAAGCATATCCTTGCGGGCCTGGGCCTCGTTCTTGGGCGTGCCGATGCCGTTGGTGCGGGCAAGCGCCACATTGAACATGGCGGGGGCGTATCCGGCATCCGCAGCCTTCTTCACCAGGGCAAAGGCCTCCTTCACCTGCCGGCTCTGCAGCTCATCCTGCGTCACGCTGGCAAGGGCCTTGTCGCCCAGGTACTGCATGGCGGGGGCAATACCGTCCGCTGCGGCCTGGCGCATCCAGGCGTCGACGGCGAATTCATCGTTCGTGGCATCCACGATAGCCTTCATGGCCGGCAGGAAATCGTAGTTGCAGGATTTGGCCTCCTCCTGCAGACGCTCCTTGAACGCGGCGTATGCGGCGGGATGGGCGGCGGGGGAGCTGTCTGCGGCGATTTCATCTTGGGTGGAGGCGGCCGGGGCATCCTGCGCGGGCTTCTGCACGGCCGCAGGCTGCTTCAAGGTGGAGGATTCGGAAGGCAGGACATCCTTGAGGGAATCCAGCAAGGCATCCTGCGCAAAAAGGGCGGGGGCGGCGGCGCACAGGCCGGCCTGAATCAGCACGCTTGTCTTCATGCCCGGCATTGTAGGCGCGCGGGTGCGCGCTGGCAAGCCCATTCCGTGTCTGTTTACATGAGCCCCACCGCTATCTCGTCCGCCACCAGCCTGCCGCGCCGCGTGAGCAGCAGTGCCCCGTCCTCCCCGCGCCGGGCCAGGTCCTCCCGCTCCAGCATGGAGAGGAACAGGGCATCCTTCTCTCGCAGCATGGCGGCGGGCAGCCCGGTATCCATGCGCAGCATGAGCCCCAGCAGCTCCGTGCGGCGGTCCTGCGCGGAAAGGCGCTCCGCCGTGCCGGGCGGCAGTTTTCCCTGCCCCAGCGCGGCAATGTAGGCGGCGGTGTCGCCCGCGTTTTCGTAGCGCGTGCCGCCCGCCGTGCCGCAGGCACCGGGCCCCAGGCCGAAATAATCCTTGCCGAGCCAACACGACATGTTGTGCAGGGATTCCGCGCCGGGGCGGGCGTAGTTGGAAATCTCGTAATGGCGGAACCCGGCGGCGGTGAGGATATCCTCCGCCATCTCGAAAAGGGCGGCATCGCGCTCATCGTTGCCGCTTCCGGCATAGCGGCTGTGGAAGGGGGTACCCTCCTCCAGCGTGAGACTGTACGCGGAAATGTGGTCCACACCCAGCCGCACAGCCTCCCGCAGGGAATGCTCCCACTCTGCGGCGGTCTGCCCCGGCAGGGCGAACATGAGATCGATGTTGATGTGGGGCATACCCGCATCCTGCAGCAGGCGCACGCTCTCCTCCACGTCTGCGGGGCTGTGCTCGCGCCCCAGCAATTGCAGCAGGCGCGGCTCGAAACTCTGCACGCCCAGGGACACGCGGTTGACGCCCAGCTGCCGCCACTGCCGCACCTTGGCGGCGGTGAAGGTGGCGGGATTGGCCTCAAAGCTCCATTCCTGCACGCGGGAGAAATCCACACTCCCGCGCAGCCCCTCCACCAGGCGCTCCAGATGGGTGGGTGAGAGCATGCTCGGCGTGCCGCCGCCAAAGTATACCGTGCGCGGCGCGAAACCCGTAGGCAGACGCAGCTGCGCCTCCCGCGCCACAGCCTGTACAAAGCCGCGCATGTCCGTGCTGCCCGGCGTGTGCTTGAAAAACGCGCAGTACGGGCAGACCCGGTGGCAGAACGGTATATGGATGTACAGGGATTCCACCATGGGGAGGGGAAAATGCGGTGTTGTCGCGCCATTCTAGCCCTTTTCCCGGCAAAATTTCAATGAGAATTCCTGTTTTTTTGCAAAAATGAGAAATTTTGCTTGCATAAACGCGTGCTTTATGGTTAACTTCCGCCGCACACAGCGTCGCCGCTGTAGCTCAGTGGTAGAGCAACGCATTCGTAATGCGTGGGTCGTCAGTTCAAATCTGACCAGCGGCTTCACCGCATTCCCATGCGGGTGTGCTTACAGACACAGTGCCTCCGTAGCTCAGTTGGTAGAGCAGTTGACTCTTAATCAATTTGTCCGCGGTTCGAGCCCGCGCGGGGGTACCAGTCTGTAAGCCCACGGCTGTGAGCACCACATATCATGCCTCCGTAGCTCAGTTGGTAGAGCAGTTGACTCTTAATCAATTTGTCCGCGGTTCGAGCCCGCGCGGGGGTACGAAAAAGGGGAAGGTTCCGGAAAGGACCTTCCCCTGTTTTGTTGTTCGGATTTTCGCGAAACGCAAACGGCACACCATTCATTCAGCGGGGCACGCAAGGCTCCAGCCCTCGTCCCCGTGGTAAATCATGCGGCGGGTCATCCCGCCGTCGATGCAGATGTTTTCACCGGTAATGAACCCGGCCCTGGGGGAACAAAGGAAAAGCACCGTCTCCGCAATGTCTGCAGGCGTACCCACACGGCCGGCGGGCTGTTGCAGGGCATCTGCGCCGGAGTATTCGCGGCCGCCGGTTTCAATCCAGCCCGGAGAGACGGAGTTCACGCGGGCGCGGCCGGCCAGGCTGGCGGCAAGGGCGTGCGTGAGCGCGGCTATGCCGCCCTTGGCTGCGGTGTAGCTCTCCGTCTGGGCCTGGCTCATACGGTCGCGAGAGGACGAGATGTTGACCACGGAAGCACCGGGTGCCAAATGCGGGGCCAGCAGCTTGCACAGGTAGAACGGGGCGGTCACTCCCACCGCCAGCGCGCGGGTGAACTCCTCATAACTGCAGGAATCCAGCCCTGCCATGGGCGGCGGCGCGTTGTTCACAATGCAGTCCACGCGGGCATGGCGCTGCACCACCTGCCGTGCGAAACGCTCCAGGGTCTCCTTGTCCGCCACATCACCCACAAAATGCGGGCCGGAAGCGGTATCAATCACGCAAACGTGCGCGCCCTCCCCTTGGAAACGCCGCGCCGTCTCCAGCCCAATACCGTGGGCGCCTCCTGTCACCACCACTACCTTGCCTTGAAATTCCATGCCTCCCACCATACACCACACCCCCGCCCAACCCAAACGAAATCGGCACAGCCACCACAAGTGCACATGTGCCCCAATGATTGTTTCCCTGTGTTGCAATGCGCTTATGGACAACTGTTAAGAAATTCCATTGCCATCCCACAACACCCTGCGGAGGAGATTGAGGGGGGCTTTTCGAGCCAAAGAGAGGTCTTGGGGCTTCGGATGCAAAAACATGTCAAAAAAAGTTAAGTCTATAACACATTGTATTTTAAATTATTGCGTATCCTATTAGGCTCGGCGTGATTTTTTTTGAAAAAAATCGACATTTTGCCCTCCAGCCTGCTTATATAGGGTAGAGATTGCCATCGGCCGCGGGGGCGGCTGGAAGTGGCGAGCTCACCCAAAATACATACCAAACCAAAAATTATGTCCGACATTGAATTCCACATCAAAAACAGCAATGTGCCCAGCACCCGGCCCGCAGCGCACATCGTTTCCATCGCCCCGGTATGCCATCCCGAGGTCGCAACGTTGAACCATCAGCTTGCAAATCCGGCCCTGAACTGATAGACTCCCTTTAACCTCTACTTCATCCCTCTATGGGATGGCAATGGACTTAACTTATCTTTTAATCAATCATAAACATGGTCAAAAAAACAATCATTATCATTACAGCTACTATCCTTCTCGCTTGCGGGCAGGCATCGGCGATGTATTCCCCTGAGTTGAAAGCCAAGGCTGAACAGGGGGATGCTGCAGCGCAGTGCGAACTTGGCCTCAGTTACTCAAAGGGTGATGGCGTGGAGCAAGATGAACAAGAGGGAGTAAAATGGCTCATCAAAGCCGCTGAGCAGGGACACGCCGATGCGCAGTACTGGCTCGGCAGACGCTACCTACATGGCAGGCTAAACGTACAGGAAGCTACCAAGTGGTTCCTTAAGGCGGCAGAACAGGGACACGCCGGTGCGCAGTACTGGCTCGGCAGATGCTACCAACTAGGAGCCGGCGTGGAAAAGGACGAGCTGAAAGCCGTCGAGTGGTATCGCAAGGCTGCCGATCAAGGAAATGCTCCTGCTCAGGATGCTCTCGGCTACTGCTACCTAAAAGGCATCGGCGTGGCAAAAGACGAGATGAAAGCCGTCGAGTGGTATCGCAAGGCCGCCAATCAGGGATATGCCCCTACGCAGTTTACGCTCGGCTTCTGCTACGAAAACGGCATCGGCGTGGCAAAAGACGAGATGAAAGCCGTCGAGTGGTATCGCAAGGCTGCCGAACAGAGATATAAGATTGCACAACAGGTACTTGAGTCTTTGGAGCTGCGCTTGAAGGAAACAGAGAAACTCAAGCAGTGAATATCCGGGAACTAACCTCTACCTCAGAATATTATCATTGCCATTGCTCAACCTACCAAAAGCACAGACGCAAGCCGGTGCTTTTGGTAGGTGCAACCGACGCGATACGCAAACTGTGGCGAAAGTCCACAAGGTGCCGTGATGATGCGGAAACACAGACCTGAAGAACAAAGTTGCGGGGAGGCAACGAACCGAGTCAACAATCATTTTGCATTTTTCTGAAAAAATGCAAAAAATGCCGATATTGAAGCAACCGAGACAAAGCAGTGCTGGGGAGACTGTCCGTCTCCCCTGACCCCTCTGACCAAGGGGAGAGCTTCTCGCTCTC
>JAZLHB010000124.1:0-20853 GCA_045616565.1 Akkermansia sp.
CCAACGAATTTTGGGAACCTGCGAATTGGGGGGGGGGCGGATAATACGCAAGGCGCATGGCGAAGGTGCCGAGACTCGCAACCGGAGACGCCATCCACCCCACCACACGAATTCATCGTTTTCCAAAAATTATTGGGACACACGTGGATGGCTCCGCTATCCGCAAAATTGTTTGGGTCACAGGAGCGTGTCACTCTGAAGGCGCACGCCGGTGAGCTGGTCGTGCAGCTCAACAATGCCGTCCTGTATGGCGGAGCCGAAGGTTGCCACCAAACGGCACACGGCCTTGCCCTTGCACGCCCCCTCATACTCGCGCACCCAATCCGCTTGCAGGGCAGCGGCCTCCTCCGAGCTGGCAGGCTGCGGGCAGCGCGGCAGGTGAAGGCGGTGCGGCTTGGGGGTAAGGCGCGCGCGCCAGCACGCCTGCTTGCGGCAAAGCGTGCTGTAGAGCGGGTCCACATGCAGGCGGTTGAAAAGCTCGTCCACAAAGGGAGAGCCCTGCCTGATTTCCGGGCCGGTGAAAATGACACGCCAGCCCTTGGCGGTGCGGTACAGGCGGGAGGAAACATGCCCGCACTCCGCGTGCAGGCTGTGCATGGCCGCCAGCAATCGCCGCTCCGGTGCGGCAGCCTTGCCGAAGATGCCCTGCACGAGCTCCCAAAGGCTTGCGCCTCCCGGTGCGGTGTCCACATCTGCAAAGCAGGTGTCTGTGCTGTTGAGCACGAGCGCGCCATAGCGGTTGCGGGTGATGACGTTGTTTTCATCCAGCCTGTGGAAGACGGGTTCCAGCATATCCGCCACATACTCCCCCTGCCCCTCCGGCTCAGAGAGGTCTGCCAGCGCGGCGCGCAGGGTTTGCGCGCGCTCATCCGTGACGGGTTCGGCGTAGAACTCCCGCAGCAGGCGGGCGCGCTCCTCCAGCATCTGCCGTGCGGCATCCATGGATTCATCTGAAAAGCCGCGCAGGCGGCACTGCCTGCCGCACAGCTCGCGCTGCTCCCGCACCCAGTAGCGTGGTATCTTCATGCCTGCCAGTATAGCACCGGCAAGGTGCGCGCGTCAAGCTCCGCGAGACATACGGGACGGGGGCGGCTGTTGCCAGCCGCCCCCGCAGGGAAGTGAATTCTCTTCAACAAATACGCTTCCGCTTACAGCACCTCGGGTGCCAGGGAGACGATCTTCATGAAACCTTTTTCACGAAGCTCGCGAGCCACCGGCCCGAAGATACGGGTGCCGCGGGGGTTGTTGTCCTTGTCAATGCACACAACCGCATTGGAGTCGAAACGCAGCACGGAGCCGTCATCACGGCGGATGGGGGCGGCGGTGCGCACGACCACGGCCTTCACCACGGTGCCCTTCTTGATGGCAGCGGTGGGAATGGATTCGCGGATGTGGACAGTGATGATATCGCCGATGTGGGCCTGATCGGTAGCCTTACCGATGACGCCGATCATCTTGGCGGTACGGGCGCCGGTGTTATCGGCGACCTGAACGAGTGATTCCATCTGAAGCATGGTACGTAATGTCCTTCCTATTGATTAGTGTTTGAGGATTTCCACGAGCTCCCAGCGCTTGAGCGCGGAGAGCGGGCGGGTTTCACGGATGCGCACCTTGTCGCCCACCTTGGCGATTTCCTTCTCGTCGTGAGCGTAGAAGCGCTTGCTCTTCTTCACGATTTTCTTGAAGGTGGGGTGGGGAACACGTGCCACGTACTCCACAACGATGGTCTTGGTCATCTTGTCTGAGACAACAACGCCGACGCGGGTCTTGCGGAGGCCCTGGGGCTTGGTCGTAGTATTTTCTTCGCTCATAATCAGTCCTAGTGTTCGGTGTTATGCTTCATCGGTCTTGGCGGCACCTTCACCGAGGACGGTGAGAGCGCAGGCGAGTTCCTTGCGGACGATCTTGGTACGCTGGTTGTTCTCCAGCTGGCCGGTGGCCTTCTGGATGCGGAGGTCGAAATACTCCTTGCGGAGCTCACGGACGTGAGCTTCGAGCTCCTTGACGGGCATACCGCGGAAGTCTTTGGCTTTCTTGACAGGCATAATAGTGTAATGTTAGGTGTTATACTTCAGTTAGGCCTGGGGTTCCACTCCCTGGCGATAGACGAAACGGGTGCGGATGCCAAGCTTGTTGGAAGCGAGGCGCAGAGCCTCCTTGGCAGCGGATTCCGTGACGCCGCCCACCTCGAACATGATGTTGCCGGGGCGGCAGACGGCCACCCAGCCTTCCACGGCACCCTTACCCTTACCCATACGGGTGTCCGGCGGGCGCTTGGTGAAGGACTTCTGCGGGAAGATGCGGATGAAGACGCGTCCGCGGCGGCGCAGGTAACGGTTGATGGCGATACGGCAGGCCTCAATCTGGTTGTTGGTGACCCAGCCGCGGGTAAGAACCTGCAGGCCGTAGTCGCCGAAGGCCACGTAATCACCGCTGGTGGCATTGCCGCCGCGGTTGCCGCGGTGCATCTTGCGGTGGTTACCCTTGACTCGTTTTGGCATTAAAGGCATAATCTAGTCTCTCCTTTCTTATGTGAAATGGTTAGGATTCAGCCCTCCTGGTGCTGGGATTCGGCACGCTCCCTGCGGGGACGGGGAGCACGGTTGGGGCGGTTGTCGCGGCGGGCGTTGGCCACTTCCGGGCGCTTGTTGATCCAGCACTTGATACCGATGATCCCGTACAGGGTGCGGGCCTCGGCAAAGCCGTAATCAATCGGGGCGCGCAGGGTCTGCAGCGGCACCTTGCCTTCGCGGTACTGCTCGGCGCGGGCGATATCCGCACCGCCCAGACGGCCGGCGCAACGCACGCGGATGCCTTCTGCACCGAAGTCCATGGCGACCTGCACGGCACGCTTCATGGCGCGGCGGAAGGAGACGCGGCGCTCCAGCTGGGTGGCGATGTTCTCTGCCACAAGCTGTGCGTCCAGCTCCGGCTGGCGGATTTCCATGATGTCGAGCTTCACCTGTGCGCCCTTGCAGAGCTTGGTGAGGGCATCGGTCATCTTGGCGATATTCTCACCCTTGGGTCCGATGATCATGCCGGGGCGAGCGGTGGAGATGGTGACACGCACGTTGTTCCAGGCACGCTCAATGGCGATTCTGGAGATGGCTGGGGTGGCACCCTTGATGTCCTTGTTGAGGTCCGCGGTGTAGTCCTTGATGAACTGGCGGATCTTGATATCCTCGTGGAGCTTCGTGGCATAGTCCTTGCCCGTGGCGTACCACTTGGAGCGCCAGTCCTTGGTGACGCTCAGGCGGAAACCGATAGGATTTACTTTCTGTCCCATAGTTTGATGTTCGTTAGTGTTGGTTTATGCCTCGGCGTTGGCGAGGATGACGGTGATGTGGGAGGTGCGCTTGCGGATCATGTTTGCGGAGCCGCGGGCACGGGCCATGGTTCTGCGGAACGTGACACCCTCGTCCACCATGACGCTCTTGAGTACGAGCTCATCGGCGGAGAGGCCGTTGTTGTTCTCGGCATTGGCCACGGCGGACTTGAGCGTCTTATTCAGGAGATAAGCGCCCTTCTTGGGGGAGTAGCTGAGGACATCGGTAGCCTGGGAGACAGACATACCCTGGACGGCCGCTGCTACGTCGCGCATCTTCTTCGCAGAGATGCGAGCGTTCTTGTATACTGCTTTCACTTCCATTGTGTTAGTATTTGTTGAAGATTAGTCGTTTGATTTCACGGACACGAGATCACCGACGGCGATGGAGAGGGAGGGGTTGAGGTGCTGCTGCACCAGGAGGCCCGCCACGGATTTGCGCACGTCTGTGACGACAGCCATGGCAATGGCCTGGTCACCGCGTGAGATTTCCATGGTCATGCCCACCTCCACCTTGCCCATGCGGCCGGCGTTGATGACAATCAACCCGGATTCGGAATCGATGCTGAGCACCTTTGCCTCATCCACGGAACCGCCGGCCAGCTCGTCCGCCTTGGTGCGGCGCAGCCCCAGGGCCACGTCCAGGTCACGCACGGCGGATTCGAGCGACTCGCGCGCAGCCTGGTCTTCCACCAGGGCACTGCGCATGTAGGCCACCAGGGCAGAGGTGAGGCGCAGGGAGCTTTGGCGCACGGCCTCCAGCTCAGCGCGCACAGACTCCAGCTGGGCGGCGGTTTCGATGAGGCGCTCCTCCCGGTTTCCGAGGGCGGAACCGCCGAGGGCCTCCAAGCGGGAGCGCACATCGCGGAGCTGCTTGCGGGCCTCGTCCGCATCCGCCCTGGCAAGGGCGTAGCTTTCGCGGAGGTTGGCGAGCTGGCGCTCCAGTTGGTTGATCTTGGCTGCATCCGTGCCATTGGCCGCATCCTGTGCGCAGGCCGCCGCACCCGCCACCGCAAGGGTGAGGGAGAGGAGGGAGATGCTGCGCAGAATACGGCCCATGGTAGGTTATGCTTGTAATTTACTTCTTGCCGATGCCGCCGTGTGCCTTGAAGATACGGGTGGGGGCAAACTCGCCGAGCTTGTGGCCCACCATGTTCTCCGTTACATACACCGTGGCGAATGCCTTGCCGGTGTGCACCAGGAAGGTGAGGCCCACGAAGTCCGGAATCACCATGGAGGCGCGGCTCCACGTCTTGATCGGCTTGCGGTCCCCGCTCTGCAGCTGGGCGTCAACCTTGTCGAGAAGAGGCTGGCTTACGAAGGGTCCTTTTTTGAGGGAACGTCCCATTGTTCTGATCTATGGTTGAAGGTTAAAGTTACTTGGCGTTGCGGCGCTGCACGATGAAGACATCGGAAGGCTTGCGGATGCGGCGGGTCTTCTGGCCCTTGACGTGCCCCCACGGGGACTTCAGGTGCTGGCGACCGCCACCGGACTTGGACTTACCCTCACCACCGCCGTTGGGGTGGTCCACAGGGTTCATGCACATACCGCGCACGGTGGGGCGGATGCCCATCCAGCGGGTGCGTCCGGCCTTGCCGGAAGACTCGTTCATGTGCTGGGCGTTGCCCACCTGGCCGATGGTGCAGTAGCACTCCACGCGGAACTTGCGGATTTCGCCGGAGGGCATCTTCACCAGGGCGTACTCGCCGTCACGGTTGGAGAGCACAGCCTGCTGGCCGGCAGAGCGGGCAATCTTGCCGCCGGTGCCGGGGCGCACCTCGATGTTGTGGATGGCCGTGCCCAGGGGCACGTTCTTGAGCGGCATGGCGTTGCCCACCTTGGGGGCCACGTTCTCACCGCTCTGCACCGTCATGCCCACGTTCAGGCCGGCAGGAGCCAGAATGTAGCTCTTGGCGCCGTCCGGGTACTGCACCAGGGCAATGCGGCAGGTGCGGTTCGGATCGTACTCGATGGCGAGCACGGTGGCGGCTTCCGTGCGGGTGCGGCGGAAGTCCACCAGGCGGTAGTGGAACTTGTGGCCACCGCCGATGTGGCGGGTGGTGATGCGGCCGTTGTTGTTGCGGCCGCCGCTCTTGCGGATGGGCTCCAGCAGGCTCTTCTCAGGCTTGCCCTTGGTAATCTCCTCAAAGGAGGGAAGCACCTTGTAGCGGTTGGAAGGCGTGGTAGGCTTGAATGACTTGAGTGACATAATAGCTTACGTGGTTGGGGGTTCCGGGTTAAATGAGGTCCAGGCTCTCACCGTCTGCCAGGCGCACATACGCCTTCTTCCAGGCGGGCGAGCAGCCGGCATCCTTGGTGCGCTTGCGGCGCTCCTTGCCGTCGTAGTTGGCCGTGCGTACGGAAAGCACCTTCTTTCCGAAGGCCTTCTCCACGGCTTTCTTGATATCGACCTTGGTAGCCTTCACAGCCACCTCCAGCGTGAGCACGCCGGTGGCCTCGTGAAGCACGGTCGCCTTTTCCGACACGCGCGGGTTCTTGATGACGTCGTAGATATCGTTCATGGTTACTTGGTGCGGTTGGCGATGGTTTCCAGTGCGGATTCAACGATGACGACCTTGCGGGCATCAAGCAGCTGCTCCACGTTCACCTCTGCGGCAGACATGAGCTGCACCTCGGCCACGTTGCGGCCGGCGAGCTTGGTCTTGTCGTCAAAGGACTCGGCGATGATGAGGATCTTCTTACCCTCTGCGATGCCGGCAACGGCAGCCACAAAGCTCTTGGTCTTGCCGTCCTCCACGGAGAAGGAGGGAACGGTGACAACCTTGCCGCCGGAGATGATGTCACCGAGCACGCGGCGCAGGGCCAGCTTGCGGGTGGACTTGTTCACCTTCTTGCTGTAGTCGCAGGGGCGGGGGCCGAAGACGACACCGCCACCCACGAAGATGGGGCTCTGGTGGTCGCCGTGGCGGGCGTTGCCCGTACCCTTCTGGCGGTAGATCTTCTTGTTGTTGCCAGCCACCTCTGCGCGGGTCTTCGTGTTGGCGGAGCCGGTGCGGCGGTTGGCGCGGTAGGCGGTCACCAGGTCATGCACGGCCTGGCTGCCCTTCTCGGGTCCCACCGTCACGATGTTGGCGGCGTTGGCGGCCTCGATAGTCAATTGATTAGCGGACATAGATAGGTTCTCCTAGTTCGTGTTGATTTATTTGCCGTTCTTCTTCTTGGCGGGACGGATGACCACGTAGGACCCCTTGGCGCCGGGAACCGGGCCGGAAACGAGGATCACGTTGTCGTCCTTGCGCACCTGAACAACCTTGAGGTTCTGGACGGTGCGCTGCTCATTGCCCATGTGGCCGGGCATCTTCTGGCCCTTCCAAATGCGGGAGGGAGTGGCGCAGGCGCCCACACCACCGGTGCGGCGGTGCATCATGGAGCCGTGGGCCATGGGGGAGCCGTGGAAGTTGTGGCGGCGCATGACACCCTGGAAGCCCTTGCCCTTGGAGGTGCCGATGACATCCACCCAGGCGCCCTCTTCAAAGAGCTCGCAACCGGGATGGGCGGCACCCTCTGCGGGGAGCTCGGCAGCCTCCACGCGGAACTCCTTGAGGAGCTTGGCGGGGGCAATGCCCAGCTTCTTGAAGTGGCCGGCCACCGGCTTGGAGAGGCGCTGCTCCTTCTGGGAGTCGAACGCGACCTGCACGGCGGTGTAGCCGTCCTTCTCTGCGGTCTTGACCTGGCCGTAGGTGTTGCCGGCCACATCGATAACGGTGACGGGAATCATGGCACCGGTCTCCTTGTTGAAGACGCGGGTCATGCCAACCTTCTTACCAATAAGTCCTAAAGACATGTTTGTGAATAAGAGTTGAGGTTAATAAGACGGGGCTCAGATCTTGATCATGATATCCACACCGGCCGGGAGGTTGAGCTTCTTGAGCTCCTCCACGGTGCGGGAGGTCGGGTCGATGATATCGAGCAGACGCTTGTGGGTACGGATTTCGAACTGGTCGGCGGATTTCTTGTTAACATGGACCGAGCGGTTCACAGAGAACTTCTCGATACGAGTCGGCAAAGGAATCGGCCCTGCGACTTTTGCACCTGTACGCTTGGCGGTCTCGACGATCTCCGAGGCGGAGTGGTCGATGGCGCGGCTGTCAAATGCACGGAGACGGATGCGGATTTTGGGACTTTGCATGAACGTGCGGTTATGTTTAGGTTAGTAATAGGTTGGTTTATTTGGCGTCACCACCGCGGGCCTTGACGATTTGGGCGACAAGGTTCGGGGGGACTTGTTCGAAGTGGGAGGGTTCCATGGAGTAGGAGGCCAGGCCCTTGGAAAGGGTGCGGATATCCGTGGAGTAGCCGAACATCTCTGCCAGGGGAACATTGGCGGAGAGGATGCATTCTGCACCGCGGTGCTCCATGTTGCTCACGTTTGCACGGCGGCGGTTGAGGTCGCCCATGATATCGCCCTGGTTCTCAGCGGGCGTGGTGACTTCCACGCTCATGATGGGCTCCAGCAGCACGGGGCCGCACTTGGCGAAGGCGTTCTTCATGGCGAAGATGGCAGCCATCTTGAAGGCGTTTTCGTTGGAGTCCACCTCATGGTAGGAACCGTCGACAACATCGACCTCCACGTCTTCCACGGGGTAGCCGGCAACGGAGCCGGAGTTCATGGCCTCGTTGAGGCCGGCGTACACGGCGTTCATGTACTCCTTGGGAATGGCGCCGCCAACAATCTTGTTGGCAATCTTGAGGCCGGTGCCGCGCTCGCCGGGGCGCATGTCGATGACCACGTCACCGTACTGGCCGCGGCCGCCGGACTGCTTGACGAGCTTGCCCTGCACGCGCTCGGCGCTCTTGGTGATGGTCTCACGGTAGGCGATCTGGGGCTTGCCGGTGTTGGCCTCCACCTTGAACTCGCGCTTGAGGCGGTCCACGATGATGTCGAGGTGAAGCTCACCCATGCCGGCGATGATGGTCTGGCCGGTCTCCTCATCGGTCTTCACGCGGAAGGTGGGGTCCTCTGCGGAAAGGCGCTGGAGAGCGTTGGACATCTTCTCCTGGTCGGCCTTGGTAAGGGGTTCCACGGCCATGGAAATCACGGTGTCCGGGAAGGTGGGGGGCTCCAGCGTGTAGTCGAAGTCGTCTGCGGCCAGGGTATCACCCGTGGTGGCGTTCTTCAAGCCCACGATGGCTGCGATATCGCCGGAGTACACGGCATCCACGTCCGTGTGCACGTTGGCCTGGATCTGGAGGAGACGGCCCACGCGCTCGCGCTTGCGGGTGCGGGGGTTGTAGACGGTGTCGCCCTTATGGATAACGCCGGTGTACACGCGGATGAACACCAGGGAGCCCACGAACTTGTCTGCCCAGAGCTTGAATGCCAGGGCCACGGGCTTGTCGTCGTCGGAGGGGTTGATTTCCTTGACCTCGTAGGTCTCGTAGCCGTTTTCGTCGAGGCCGTTGGAGATGGTGGAGGTCACCGTGGCCTGCTTGGCCTCCAGGGGGGAGGGCAGGTAGTCCACCACGGCGTCAAGCAGGGCCTGCACGCCCTTGTTCTTGAAAGCGGAGCCACCGGCCACAGGCACGAACTTGTTGGCGATGGTGGCGCGGCGGATGGCAGCCTTCAGCGTGGGGGCGTCAATGGGCTCCTCCATGAGGAAGAGCTCGGCGAGCTCGTCGTCCACGTCTGCCACCTTCTCCTTGAGCTCCTGCAGGGCTTCCTCGGCCTGCTGCTTGAGCTCCTCGGGGATGTCCACGATTTCATAGGTGGAGCCCAGGCGGTCGTTGTCGGCGTACATGATGGCCTTCTGGTTCACCACGTCAATCTGGCCGCGCAGCTGGTCCTCGGCGCCGATGGGCACCAGGATGGAGGCGGCGTTGGCATGCAGCTTGTTGCGGATGCCGTCGAGCACGTTGGCGAAATTGGCGCCCGTGCGGTCCATCTTGTTGACGAAGCAGATGCGGGGCACGTTGTACTTGGTGGCCTGGCGCCACACGGTCTGGGTCTGGGGCTGAACGCCGGCCACACCGCAGAACACCACGATGGCGCCGTCGAGCACGCGCAGGGAACGCTCCACCTCTGCGGTGAAGTCCACGTGCCCGGGGGTGTCAATCACGTTGAGCTGGAAGTTCTCGTTCTCGTAGATCTTGTAGCAGCCCTCTGCGGGCAGCTGGCGCCAGTTGGTGGTAACGGCGGCGGAGGTAATGGTGATACCGCGCTCCTGCTCCTGCTCCATCCAGTCGGACGTCGCAGACCCTTCGTGGGTCTCGCCGATCTTGTGGATCATGCCGGTGTAGAAGAGGATGCGTTCGGAGAGCGTGGTTTTGCCGCCGTCAATGTGAGCGGCGATACCGAAGTTGCGGTAGCGCTCAAGCGGGGCCTTGCGGTCGGGGCTGCTTACATTAGCCATAATAGTAATATGAATGTTTGGGGTTCAGAGATTACGTCTTGCGAGAAAACGAGAAACTTCCGCCGGCTGCTTACCAGCGGAAGTGAGCGAATGCGCGGTTGGCCTGGGCCATCTTGTGCACGTCGTCGCGCTTGCGCACGGCGGCACCCTGGTTGGCTGCGGCTTCCTTGATTTCGTTGGCGAGGGCCTTGGCCATGGGCACACCCTTGCGGTTGCGCGCAAAGTTGATGAGCCAGCGCATGGCGAGAGCCTCGGAGCGGTCCGGGGCAACCTCCAGCGGCACCTGGTAGGTGGCGCCACCCACGCGGCGGCTCTTCACCTCCACGCGGGGCTTGGCGTTCTCAATCGCGCGGGTCAGGATTTCCAGGGGGCTGACGGTGTCGGTACCCTCGTTGGCAATGTCGATCGCCTTGTAGACGATGCGCTCAGCGAGGGAACGCTTGCCGCCCAGCATCACCTTGCCGATGAGCTTGCCAACAAGCACGGAATCGTAACGGGAGTCACGATGTTCAATCTTTTTGTAGACGCGTTTACGACGGGCCATAACAGTATTCTATATTAAGTGGGTTCTTACTTCTTGGCGGCTTCCTTGGGGCGCTTGGCACCGTACTTGGAGCGGCCGCGGCGGCGCTTGTCAACGCCCAGGCAGTCCAGGGCGCCGCGAACGATGTGGTAGCGCACACCGGGAAGGTCCTTCACACGGCCGCCGCGCACGAGCACGATGCTGTGCTCCTGCAGGTTGTGGCCTTCACCGCCGATGTAGGCGATCACTTCCTCACCATTGGTGAGACGGACTTTTGCAACTTTACGAAGAGCGGAGTTGGGCTTCTTCGGCGTGCGGGTCATCACCTGGAGGCAGACCCCGCGGCGCTGCGGGCAGCTGTGAAGAGCGCGAGACTTCGACTTCTCTTCCGGTACGATTCGTCCCTTGCGGACGAGCTGATTGATGGTCGGCATGTTTCCTTCTAGTTTTGTTGTTTTACGGGGCTTTGCCAGTGTCTGCAAGCTCCTCTCCCTAGAGGAAACCTGCCGTTTTTCCGGCGGCGCACCCGATAGTCCCCTGCACTTTTTGCCTGTTAGACGCGGCATGCAGGGGCGCACATTTTAGCCTTTTTCCCCCGTTTGGCAAGCCTTTTTTTCCGAAAATTCATTTTTTTCGTCATTTTTTTCTGATGCTTAAGACGAGTTAAACAAATTCCGGACAAAAAACGGGGGCAATTTGAGAGAAACGGCACCTGCACCATCCGGGCCGGAGGTGCAGGACAGGAGATGGAGGCGCGAGGGTCAGGGTTCCTCGCACAAACCCATAAACCAGGGAGCGGCGGGAGTGACGAGGTCACCAATGAGCCAGAGAAAGGGGCGGTCGAAGGTGATATCCTTGGGCACGTCCAGAGGAACGTTGGCCGCCTGCTGGCACAGGCTCATGGTAACGGCGGCAGCCTTGGTACCCTGTTCGTCCACCTTGGTGTAGCATCTCTGCCGGACCTCGCTCAGCGCCAGGGGTTCATCCGTAAAACCGGAGAAATCTGCACCGGGAAGGAAGGCGCTTTGCACGCCGCAGGCCTGCAGGGTTCCATTCAGGGAGAAGGCGGGGGTGGTGGTCTCAAACCTGGGCAAACGCACCACAACATCCTGCAATGCCGAGGTAGCCAGCTGCTTGCGGATGGCGCTCATCTTTTGCGGGGTGAGCCCGGCGGCAAAGGCGCGCGCGTTTCCCTTGGGCAGAATGCCGATGAAGCAGCCCGGCGTGCCGGGGCGTCCCTCCGTCTTGTAGAAAAGCGCCACGGCCTGCCAATCTTTTCCGGAGGCGTAGTGGAATTTGTCCCTTGTGGACATCATCTGCACCTGTTGCGTGGAGCCGTCCCGCAAGTGGAAATCGTGCGGGGAAGTACTGTTCTCTTCAAACGGCCGGAGCCATTTTTCATCCAGGGCAATGGCATTGGCCGCCACCAGGCGGGTGGATTGCGGCAGGTCCGCATCCACCATCTGCGGAATCATACCGTCCGTGCAGCCGTCCGCCCATTCGTTGATGGCTTCCCTGGCCCCGGCGGGGTTGCCGGCAAAGGAGGCCGGCCTCACCGTGTCACCGTTCACGCCGGGTTTGAGCTTAAGCCCCTCAGCCACAAACAGGGCGTTGGCCTCGCTCACCAGCATGGCGCTCTTCCCCTCCCCGGCACCCATGTGCAGGGCCGCCAGCTCCTGCGCCAACTTGCCGCGCGCGCCCTGCTGCAGGAGCTTCAGCACAGCCTCCACCCCTGCCGGAGAGAAGACAACATTGCCCTTCTGCTCCAAGAGCAGGTGGCGGAACGCCTGCAAGGCAAAGGCATCGCTTTCCACACTGGCGGGAGCCTGCAGCACATCCACGGGCGTACCCTTGCCGGGTTCAACAGGTGAGCAAGCGGCAAGAGCGAATGCACAGAGAACACATGCGGGGATGTTTTTCATCATGAATGGGCCTTCCATATACCCTATATAAGCACAAAGGCCGCAGAATGGATAGCCATTTTTGAAAAAAATCATTGGGGTGCGTGTGCGCGGCCGGCAAAATGGACAAAAAAACCGGCTTGGCAAGCCGGAAGGCATGCCAAGCCTTAGTTTTTTTTCTCCGCAGGGCGGAGGCTGGAGGCGAGGGGGGTCGAACCCCTGTCCTGGACACCGTTGATGCAAGCATCTCCATGTTCAGACGCAGATTGCTGCTCTCACCGGTGCTCCGCTCTGCGTCAGCCTTGCACCAAGCCAGATACCTGTGGATGTCGCCCGCGGCGCGGTATCCCCGCCGGGAGCCAGCCTACTAAGCTGAGATCCGCACCCCCAGTAGGCGTCAGGGCTTGGATCCGGGTGCGTATGTTACGCAGCCATGGCGTATTCGTTATTGGAATAGGCACTTAATGTTTTGAGCGGCTTTTAAGGAGGCCAGCCGTTCAACCTCCACATGCAGCCGGCATCTCGAGTGTTCAGTCGAAACCAAAGACGCCCCCGTGTATGTGCACAAGCCAGCCCGTGGAGGACACGATAGCAGCGCGGTAGGAGCTGCGGGTGGGTCATAGGGGGAGGCAAGTGTAGCACGCCGGCAGGGATTCGAACCCCGAACCTTCTGATCCGTAGTCAGATGCTCTATCCAATTGAGCTACCGGCGCATCCCGAAGGAACCGCTGTTGCGGTGCGCAGAGTATAGCAAAATTTCGGAGCGCGTCAAGTCTTTTTCTCATTTTTTGCAAAATTTTGCAAAAAAACGGAAAAAAGGCGTCACCCCAAGCGCCCGGCGTAGTCTGCGTAGCCGAAGCGGCGGACGCATTCCACGGTGCCGTCTGCACGCAGGAGGCAGATATCCGGGTGGGGCACTCCGTTGAAATGGGTGGTCTTTACCATGGTGTAGTGGGCCATGTCGTCCAGCACAATCACATCCCCCACCTGGAGCGGGGCATCAAAGGAAAAATCGCCGATGACATCCCCCGCAAGGCATGTGGGGGCGCCCAGGCGGTAGGTGTGGGGCTTCTCTCCCGCGCCTGCCGCAGCGGAATAGCTTTCTCCCGGCAGGCAGACGGCAGGCTGCGGGCCGCCGGCGCCCCCCTGCCCTGCATGCACGGCAAACACATCCGGGCGGTAGGGCATTTCCAGCACATCCGGCATGTGGGCGCTGGCGCTCACATCCAGAATAGCGTGGCGGTAGCCCAGGCTCTCGAAAACATCCAGCACGCGCGCGCGAAGCACCCCGGTGTGGATAGCCCAAGCCTCCCCGGGCTCCAAATACACTTGCACGCCGTACTTGGCGCGGATTTCCTGCAGCAGGGCAATGAGCACGGAACGGTCGTAGAACGGCTTGGTAATCCAGTGGCCGCCGCCCAGGTTGAGATAGCGCAGGGAGCCGCCCTGCAACAGGCTGGCGCATGATTGTTCAAACGCGCGGAACGTGTCCGCCAATTCCTGTGCGCCCTGCTCGCAGAGGGTGTGGATATGCAGGCCGGAGATGCCGCGCAGGGCATCCGCTCCGGCTTTTTCCAGCTCTTGCGGCGGAATGCCGAGGCGGGAGCCCGGCACGCAGGGATCATACAGCGGTGTGTGGCCGGTGGAATGGCAGGGGTTGATGCGCAGGCCGAAGAGCAGCTCCCCGCTTTTGGCGCGCGGGTGGGCAAGGCAGGTCTCTCGGAAGCGCAGCCACTGGGGCACGCTGTTGAAATCAATGTGCGCGGCAAACTCCAGCAGTTCTCGCAATTCCTCCTCCCGGTAGGCCGGGGAAAAGACCGCCACCTCACCGCCCGGGTTCTGCGCCAGGCGCGCCTCGTACAGGCCGCTCGCACAGTAGCCGTCGGCATACGGGCGCACAGCCTCCAGAGCGGCTGTACAGGCAAAGGCCTTGAGCGCCACAAGCATGCGCGCCCCGCCGGCATCCCCCACCTGGCGCAGGATGCGCGCGTTGCGCTCCAGCGCGGCGGGGGATATCAGGAAGCGGGCCACGGTTGCAGGATTGCGTTACTTGGTGGCGGGTTCCACCTCCTCCGCCGTGTCTTCCGCAGGCTGGGTGGCCTTGAGCACCTGAATCAGGGCATCGTAATCACGCTTGGTCTCCAGCTTCTGCAGCAGGTCCTTGGTGCCCTTGTTGGCGGCAGTGCAGAGCTGGGCGGCCAGAACCCAAGCCTGGCGGGCCTTGGCGGAGTCGCCGTTCTTCTGCTCCAGGTTGCCGTAGGCGGTGTAGATCTTGGAGAAGCTGATAGCCATTTCCACGGTGGGCTGGCCCTGGTACTTGGCAGCAATCTCAATACCCTTCTTGTAGGTGTCGAGCGCCTCCTCGGGATCGTCGGCAATCAGTTGGCAGTCCGCCAGGCAGCGGTAGGAATCCACCACCTCCACCACGGCGCGGGAAAGCGCGGTGATGGCGTCCTTGCCGGTGATGCTCTGGCCCTCCTTCATGTCCACGGCGTCAAACTGCGCCTTGTCGATCTTGAGGGCCTCGGTGTAGAATTTCATAGCCTCCGCGCTGTTGCCCTGCATGAGCAGGCAAGAGGCGATGCCGTTGTTGATGGAGCTGAGGGTGCGCTGCCCTTCCGGGGCGGCGAGCTCCTCCGGGGAGAGGGCCTGGCATTCCTGCAGTGCATCGCGGAAGGCAGCCTCCGCGCGCGGGTAGGCGCCGCCCACGTTGCGCAGCACCTTGGCCAGGGTGGCGGTGGCGCGCACGCGCTCGCGCTGGTCCTTGGAGGTGGCGCGCAGCTCCGTGCAGTACTTCTCCAGCAGCTCCAGGAAATCGCGGGATTTGGTGTTGAACACCGGGAACTGGTCATTGTCGCTGATAGTCAGGGCCAAATCATACACGGCGGCGCTGAAAAGGGCATCACGGCTCTCCTTGAGCGTATCCTCGTTGTGCACCACCGGGGCCTCCTTCGTTTCGGTTGCCGTCTGGGCGGGTTCATTTCCGTCCGTCTGGGGTTTGGGGCCGTCATCACCGCAGGATGAAAGACAGGTCAGGGAGAAGGCACCTGCGGCGGCTAGGCCGAGGGAACGGCGGACAAAGGGGAAACGAGAGGTTTTCATACCGCACCATTCTGCCCCATGCACGCGTGCGCGTCAAGCTATTTTCACCGCATGGCACAGATTTGCAATCTGCTTGACTTCCACATTGACGGGTGGTAATAGAGAAGAACGATATCACACCCCGACATGAAAAGGACAACTATATTCGGATGGAGCTGCACGCTGGCGCTGATAGCCATGGGCATGCCTGGAGCCAACGCGCAGAACGCAGGGCCGGCTCAAACGGCGGAAACAGCCGCTGCCGCTCCTGTTTGCAAGGGAGAAATAGAGAAACCGGCGGAGCTGATGAAACCCGTGAAGGTGAATGAAAGCCTGTACGCCCTGCACTGCGCGGGCGTGGTACCCGGTGCGGTGGTGCCGTACCCCGCCTGCATGAATGCCGGCGGCAAACGCGCCGGCGGCTGTGCCACCGTGGTCAACGGCACCCTCATGGGCCGCAACATGGATTTCATCATCAACAACGTACCCTACGCCCTGGTGTGGACCGACCGCGGGGAGGACCACTACGCCAGCCTGGGAATGGCTCCCTACACGCCGGCATCCGAGAAGCTGCAGAAAGCGGAAGAATCCGGATACATAGAGGACTTGGAAAAGCTCATGGACCCCGCCGTCATCAACACCATTCCCAGCACCTTGCTGGACGGCGTGAACGAGAAGGGCGTGGCCTGCTCCACGCTGATGGTTGAAATCCTGGACGGGGACATGACAGACAAGGGCACCAACCCCGGAGCGCCGGAAATCAGCTACTTCTGTGCCTGCCGGTATGTACTGGACCATGCGGCCACGGCGCGCGAGGGAGCAGAGCTGCTCAAGAAGGTCAACCTGGTGAACAAGCCGGAAGGGCTCCTGCTCCACTGGATTATCAGCGACGGCCAGGAAACCCTGGTGGTGGAGATGCATGGGGACAAAGTGCATGTGTCTGACCGGCACCGGGTGATTACCAACTACCTGCTCACCAAGCCGGAGTACACGCTGCACCCGTACGGAATCGAACGCGCGGACTACCTGGCCAGGCATCGCGAAGAGGCAGACACGCCCGACAAGATGCAGGCGCTGATGGGCGAGGTGCGGTATTCCAAGACCTACAGCCGCGATACGGAGCCCTTCTGGTGGAGCGAGCATTACGGGGTGGATGAATACGGGGATATGAACATCCACACCCCGCACGACAACCCGGATTTCCAGGCCTCCATCACCAATCTTGTGGAGGCGGCCAAGGTGGCCACCCCCGCCTGCAACCCGAAGGTCATCTGGGACACGACCTACAGCGCCGTGTACGACATGGCCCGGAAGACCATGCGCGTGACCACGCACGAGAAGTTCGGCGAGTACTACAAGGCCAAGCTGTAGGGCCAGCACACCCTATCCCCGTGCCGGGCAGGGCCCGCATGTCATTTGGGCATCTGTTCCTGAATGACCTTGCGCTGCTCCGCCTTGGGATCGTTGACCACCTTGATGCTGGCATCATCACCAATCACCACGGTGGCGCGGTTGATGAGGTCGTACTCCGGGCAGGCGAGCCCCTCGATGGAGGGGTTGCCGGTGCGGGCGAAATTGGTCCAGATGCGGCTCACCCTGCGTGCCAGCTCCATGTCCGGCTTGCCGGAAATGGTGTGGGTGTCCGGGTTGAGGAACACATACGGCAGCTCCACGGAATGGCAGGCGCCTATCCACGGTTTCCGGGTGGAGCGCTTGGCGAAGTAGTACATGTAGGTTCTGCCGGTGCCGCCTGATTTCACATGGGCCTCCGCCTGCTTGATGGAGGGCATGCGGAAGGATTTTTCGTTGTTGACCTCGGTGAGCTTCCAGAGTTCCGGGAACTTGGCGGACCACTCGTCCTCATCCACCTGGACGGCGGCCAGGCACTTGGCGGTATCGCGGAGCGCATCAAGCCCGGCAATGCCCTTCATGAATCCGGCAAACAGCGCCAGGTTCTCCTCATCCGCGGCTTGCCCCATCAGCGGCACCCAGTAGCGCCACTCGTCCGCGGTGGTGCCTATCAACATGTCGATTTCCGCACCAAGCCCCTCCTCCATGGCTTTCACGGGATTGGCCGGAACAATGCCGCCCTCCCCGCGCATGGGCATACCCTGCAGCTTGTCCACGCCGCCCACGCCCTCCACGCCGGTGCGCTCCGTATCCTGCGCGTAGGCCTCCAGGATCTGCTTGTCGGTAAGGGCCATCAAATCGTCCAGGTTCTTGCATCCCGTTGCCTCCATAATGGCCCCGGCCTGGTCGATACGCTCGTACTTTGCCTTGTCGATGGTGAGATTGACGGCCCCGCTCATGGGAATGGCGCGCTGGAAGAGCCCCTTGGCCTCCTTGGCGAGCATGAGCACGCTCGTGGAGCCGCCGCCGGCGGATTCGCCGAACACGGTGACATTGCCCTTGTCACCGCCGAAAGCGCCTATGTTGCGGTTCACCCACCGCAGGGCGGACACAAGGTCCAGGATACCCAGCTGCGTGGAGCCTTTGAAATCCGCGGCCTTGTAGTGCTCGCCGTCCGGCACGCGGGAAAGGTCTATAAATCCCATGGCGTTCAGGCGGTACTCTGCGGAAACAAAGACGATATCCGGGTTCTCCTTTGCCAGGTAGCGCAGGTTGTACAGCTCGTCAGAGGTGCTTTCCCAGCCGTATGCCCCGCCGTGGATATAGAACATCACCGCCTTGCCCTGAATGTTGGGATCAGCCGTCCACACGTTCAGGTACAGGCAGTCCTCGCTCACGGGATTGGGGTTGGAATCCTCCTCTCCGGGCAGCACAATCTGCAAGGAGCGCGGCCCGAACTTGTCTGCCTTGAACTGCCCCTCCGCCTCTGCCGCATCCACGGGAGCCTTCCAGCGCAAATCCCCCACGGGAACCTTGGCAAAGGGAATTCCCAGGTAGGCGTACACACCGTTGGGCTCCGTGATACCGGTGAAGGTGCCGTTGTGGCAGGTAACAGGCGGCGCGGGCTGCACGGCGGGGGATGCCTGGGCACCGGTGGGAGCGTGCTCTTGCGCAGGAGCGGCGGGTGCCGCCGCCAGGGCGGCGGCCATGATGGAAAGGAGGATTCGCTTATGGGTTTTCATAGTAATGGAAAGATGTTCCGTTCAAGCCGTGAGCATACACCATTTTTCGCCCTATGTCAAAAAGTTTGCGCCGGCCCGCCAATACATAGCACGTGCCGCGCAGCACCACTTGAAACCGCATTTCAACACGCACCTCCGGCGGCGCCGCAAAAGTTTTTTGCGGCGGATGCACTTTTTTGCTTGTCTTTCGGGGGGGAACGTGGCTAGAATAGGGAAACCTAACAACATGAAACACTTTTCTCTTATCAGGCATTTGGCGCTGGCATGCGGGGTGGCGGCCATTTCTCTCCTTCCCTCCTGCTCCAGCGGGCGCGCGCCGCAAACAGTGGCGTCAGAGTTCCAGAAGGCTTGCAACGCAACCGTGTTCAGCTACAACGACGCGCACTCCCCGAAGGTGCGCAACTGCACGGAAGCAGGCCCCCTGCCTGCGGAAACGGCCCGCGCCATTGAAATGTGGCTGCGCCAGTCCACCGTGAAGGAATTCTCCTACGTCTACCCGCAGTACTATGTTGCCATGTACCAGCCGGGTTCCCGCACGCAGCGTGTGTGGGCCCTCTGCTCGGATGGCCAGGGCAACCTGGTGGGCATCCTCGCTCCGCGCAACGGCGTGGCCGCCTGGGACCTGCCCTACCGCGGTGCCTACCGCCTGTATGTATGCGAGGGCAAGAACCGCCAGGCCATCGGTGCCGCCATCATGGAAACCCTGGCAGACGCCGGGTATGACCAGGCCCGCCTGAACGCCCGCCGCAGCCGCGGACTGCTGGAGGACCGCTACCTGGTATCCAAGCCGGCAGAGGACAACTCCCTCGCCCACGAGCAGAAGCTCCGCGAGCAGGAGGAGGCTTCCGTGAAGGCCGCAGAGGAACGCAAGCAGGCAGCCGCCCAGGCCGCTCTGGAAGAGCAGAACTCCGCCATGGACGAAGATGAGGACGAGGATATCTCTTCTTCTTCCTCCTCCTCCTCCGATGACGGGGATAGCGGCGACCTCGATTCCTTCGACGACGAGGACGAGCTGTAAGACCATCTTTCCAAACTCTCTCTCCAACTTTCGACCGGGCGCACCCGCAAGGGTGCGCCTTTTTTTTGCCGCGCGGGTTCCAAAACCGGTAGATTCTCATTGCTATCCAATAAAGGAGATGGTAGAATGGCGGCAACGCGTGCACACACGCGCGCGCGAAACGCTTTTCACCACCATGAGATACACCGCACACGCACTCGTTGCCCTGGCTCTTACCACCGGCCTGTTGAGCTCCTGCGACCGCAGCAAGGCGGATGCCGCAGCGCCATCCGCAGCCACCCGGGAAATGCCCGCCACCACCGTATTCCGCATCATGCCCTATGAGGCCGTTGATACAGAGGATTGGTTCAGCACGCTGGGCGCTTCCGGCACGGTCCACATCCACCCGCGCGTGAAGGGCACGCTGCTGGGCTACGAGTACGAGAAGGGAGCCAAGGTGAAAAAGGGGGATGTGCTCTTCCGCATAGACCCCATCACCTTCCAAGCCAGCCTGGAGCGCGCCCGCGCCAACCTGAAGGTGGCGGAGGCCGCCGTGGAAACCGGCAAGGCGGAGCAGATGAAATGCCAAAAGGATTTCGAGCGCAATGAAAAGCTGCGCCCCTCCGGCGCCGTTTCCGCCAAGGATTTGGAGGAATCCCGCCACGCCCTGGAGAAGGCCGATGCCAACGTGAAGCGTGCGGAAGCCCAGGTGGAGTTCAGCCGTGCCGCCGTGCAGCAGGCGGAACTGGATTTGGAGCGCACCGTTATCCGCGCTCCCAAGGACGGCCTTATAGGCGCCCCGAACGCATCTGCGGGTGACACCGTAAGCCCGGAAAACGAGCTTGCCACCATGTTTGACGCCACGCCGCTCAACGTTGTGTTCTATATGACCAGCGAGCGCCTGATCCAGATTTTCCACAAGCTCAAAATCTCAGAGGCGGAATTCTCCGAGCTGCCTAAATTCCAGATTATCCTGGAGGACGGCTCCGTGTACCGCCACCTCGGCAAGGTACACGGCATCAACAGCACCGTGGAAGAAAACGGCCTCATCAAAATGGAGGGCGACGTGGACAACTCCGAGCTGGAACTGCGCCCCAACATGACCGTGCGCATGCGCATGCCCATTACCAAGCGCAATGTGCTGCTGGTGCCGCAGGATGCCGTCATCTCCCAAATGCTCAACACCTTTGTGCTGGTGGTGGACAAACAGGGGGCACCGCGCCTCGTCTCCGTGAAGAAGGACGGGGAATACGACGTAAGCGTGCAGGAGGAAGACGGCTACACCTCCACCCAAAAGCTGGTGGCGGTTGTCGGTGTCAACAAGCCCCTGGAGGAATCCCTGAAGGAAATAGGCTATGATACCCCGGCAGAGGCCCCCGTGGTGGCAGACCCCGTCAACGGCGTACGCGCCATTGCCCTTTCCGCCGCCAACAGCCGCCTGCAAGAGGGCGGCAAGCCCGGCACCCTGCGCACCGTGCAGCGCAGCTTCAAACCCATCATCACCCCGGAACTGCGCATGGCTGCGGAATCCCTGCGCTGCGCCCCCCCGGAGAAGAAGGCAG
>JAZLHB010000125.1:0-5679 GCA_045616565.1 Akkermansia sp.
AACCACTTTCAACGGCCCCCCGCCGCCCCCCGCGGGCGCCCCTTTTGTTGAATGCTTGTTTGATTGATTGGAGTATTACACCTCCTCGATTTGGACGTCGTACACCTTGCCGAGGATGTTGAGCTTCATCTGGCGGCCGGAGATGGCAGCGGAAACGCCAACGGAGGTGAGGGCCACGGGGGCACCGTAGTTCTCCTGCTTGGCGGGCTTGGCGGGAGCGGTGGGCGGCTCCGGGCGCTTGCCGGCGTAGTAGTCCTCCAGCTGCTGGGGGAACATGGCGTAGATCACGCAGTTCTCATCCGTGGCGGGAATGTTCTTGGCGGTGAGCTTGTCGCGCAGGTCCTGCATGCCGGGCTTGATAAGGTCTGCGGGGCGGCAGGTGATGGGGTCCTTGCCCATCTTCTTGGCGCAGAGGGCCTGGAGCTCCGGGTCCACGGGTGCGGGGGTGTGGCCGTAGTAGCCGAGCGCCACATCCGCGCACTGGGGGGTGATGTTCTTCCAGCGGCCGAACTTCACGTTCATCATGGCCTGCACACCCACAATCTGGGAGGTGGGGGTAACCAGCGGAATCCAGCCGAGCGCCTTGCGCACCACGGGGATTTCCGCGAACACCTCCTCGAACTTGTCGGTCATGTTCATCTCCTTGAGCTGGTTGCGGAAGTTGGAGAGCATGCCGCCGGGCACCTGGTAGCGCAGGGTATCGCTGTTGACAATCTCGTTTCGGTGGTTGGTGAAGCGGGAGAGGCTCTCGTACACGGGCTGCAGCTTGGCGGAAATGTCCGTGAGCTTGTCGCGGAAATCATCTGCCACCTCCGGGCAGCGCTCATAGCCCTTCAGCAGGGCGAGCATGCGCATGCAGTCCGGCTGGCCGGTGCCGTTGGCGAAGGGAGAGATGGAGACATCCACGGCATCCGCGCCGGCGTTGATACCGGCCACATAGGTGGCGGCGCCCAGGCCGGCGGTCTCATGGGTGTGGATCCACACGGGCAGGCCCACCTCGCGCTTGAGCGTCTCCACCAGCTTGGCGGTCTCGCTGGGGGGAATAAGGCCGGCCATGTCCTTGATGACGATGCCGTCCGCACCCATCTCTGCAATCTTCTTGCCGAGGTTGGCGAAGTATTCCAGGTTGTGCACGGGGGAGGTGGTGTAGCAGATGGTGCCGTGGGCGGTGGCCCCGGCCTCCTTGGCCGCGCGGATGGAGGTGCGCATGTTCTCCGGGTCGTTCAGGCAGTCGAAGATGCGGAAGATGTTCATGCCGTGCTTGGCGCTCATCTTCACGAAAGCCTCCACCACGTCGTCAGCGTAGTTGGTGTAGCCCACCATGTTCTGGCCGCGCAGCAGCATCATGTGCGGGGTCTTGGGAGCCAGGCGCTTCAGCGTGTCCAGGCGCTCGAAGGGAAGCTCACCCAGGAAGCGCAGGCCGGCATCGATGGAAGCGCCGCCCCAGGTCTCCAGGGCGGAGAAGCCCATGGTGTCCAGGATGGGCGCGATATCGAGCATCTGCTGGGTTGACATGCGGGTGGCGGCCAGGGACTGGTGGCCGTCGCGGAGTACGGTGCAATTGAATGTTGCTGGATTCATATTGATTGGTGATTAAGGTGTCTGCACACGCCGAAGCGCGGTATTGTGGAGAATTGTAGCAAGCTCCCCCGCGCGCGTCAAGGAAGAAAAACGCGCCATACAAATGCAGTGCTATTTTTCCTTGAATTCTTGCGCGGCGGCGGTAGAATATGCGCATGGCTGAGATTCATCCCACGGCAATCATAGACCCCACCGCAGAACTGGCGGAGGATGTAAAGATTGGGCCCTACTGCGTGGTGGGGCCGCATGTGAAACTGGGGCGCGGGTGTATCCTGCACAGCCATGTGGTGCTGGGCGGCCCATCCACCTTTGGTGAGGGCAACGTGTTCTACCCGTTCGCGGTCATCGGCCTGCAGACGCAGGACCTCAAGTACAAGGGCGAGCCCACCTTCCTGGAGGTGGGGAACCACAACACCTTCCGCGAGAACTGCAACATCAACCGCTCCACCACCCCGGAGACCAAGACCATCATCGGCTCCCACAACAATTTTCTCATCAACAGCCACTGCGGCCATGAATGCGTGGTGGGCAACCACTGCATCGTCTCCGGGTACGCCGGGATTGCGGGCCACTGCCAAATCGGCGACTGGGCCATCGTGAGCGGCTTTGCCGCGCTGCACCAGTTTGTGCGCGTGGGCGCACACGCCATGATTGGCGGCTGCGCGCGCGTACCCATGGATGTGCCGCCCTACACCATCATTGAGGGCTCTCCCGCCGTCGTGCGCGCCATCAACACCATCGGCCTGCAGCGCCGCGGCTTCTCTGAGGAGGACGTGCGCGCCCTCAAGTTCGCCTACCGCAAGATTTTCCTCTACAAGGGCGGCAACCTGCAGGAGGAGATGCATACCGTCACCTCCGACGAGCAGTACGGCAACAACCCGCATGTGCGCCACCTGGTGGAATTCCTGCAGACATCCGAACGCGGCTTCATTCACTGATGAAACGGTACCTGGTCTTTGATTTGGACGGCACGCTGGTGCATTCCCTGCCGGGGATAGCCACCGCGTTGAACCTGGCCCTGAGCAAGCTGGGGCTGCCCACGCACCCGGAGTGCGCCGTGCGCATGATGATTGGGCGCGGCGCGGCCAACCTGTGTGCAGCCTCCATCGGCTATGCGGATGCGGCAGACGCCCCCGCCGAGCTGCTGGAAAAGGTGCACGCCGGTTTCCGCAAGGAATACCCGGAAAACTGGCAGGGTCACAAGACGCGCGTCTTCCCGGGCATACCCATCCTTCTCAACCGCCTGGCGGCGGAGGGGGCCAAGATGGCCGTGCTCTCCAACAAGCCGCACGATGTCACCGAACCGATGGTGCGCACCCTCTTCTCCACCATCCCCTTCACCCCGGTGATGGGTTACACGGGGCAGTTCCCGCGCAAGCCGGACCCCGCCGCCCTGCACCACATTGCCTCCCAATGGGGGGTGGATGTGAGCGAAATCACGCTTGTGGGGGATTCCATGCACGATGCCCGCACGGCAGCCAACGCGCAGTGCGGGTGCCTGCTGGTAGCCTGGGGCTACGCCAAGACGCGAGAGCTGGTGGCCAGCGGCCTGCCCGTGTACGGCTCCGTGGAGGATTTGGAGCTTGCCCTGCTGGATTGAAGAAGCCCCGCCGGCGCTTCAGCGCGGGCGGAATTCAGAGGAGCCGTCCGTGTAGAGGGAGAGGATGTACTCGCACCCGGCACGGCGGATGTGGCGCTTCTCATAGCAGTGGCAGGGCTTTCCCTTGGCGTTCCAGAAATACTCCCGCTCAGGTTCGCCGTTCGCATTGAATTCGGTGATATGCTCAGCGTAGCCGAGCGCGGGGTTGTTGCACGGCAGCCCGTCTGCCGCATTGTAGCATTCCCACTCGGTGCGCGTGGCGGCATCCCTGCGGGAAATGCGTTCCGCACACACGCGGCAGCCGGAGCACAGCTCCCCGTTGCAATCACAGTAGCGCACGCGCTCAGCCGCACCGTCCTCCCCGTGGTTGAACTGCACGGCGGCCACCTGCTGCGGCGCTCCCGGCACGGATTCCCCGGCTGCGTTGTACCAGCTGCGGCGCAGGGTGGCGGCATCCTGCGTGCGTTCCTCCCGCTGCACGGCCACTCCGTCCACATTGTCGGCCAGTGTTCCATCCACCATATTCCGGCGCGTGGAGGTGTGGTGCACATCGTCATAGGAGAACTGCACCAACTGCTCCCCGCGGGTGTTGGCGATAAGCTTGCCTGCGGCATCCAGGTGGCGGATTTCCAGCGGGCGCCCCTGTGCATCATAGCTCACCACCTGCCGTGCATACCCGGGGCGGTGCGGCACGCAGACTTCACCGTCCGCATTGCGGAAGGTGGTACTTTCCAGCCGGCCTGCGGCATCGTAGGTGAACTCGGTCCGCGCCACGCCGTCCAAATCATCCGTCCTGTACCCCTCCGCAGAGAAATTGGTCTTGTTCAGCACGCGTCCGCCCGCATCATACTCCACGCGCTGCTCCGCCACGCGGCTGCCGGGTATGGCCTGTGGGCGGCCCTTGGCATCCACATGCACCAGGCGTGTCACCTGCCCCGCCGCATCAGACTCCACACGCACGTGCGGCACATGGGGTTCCAGCCCGCCCGCCGGCTCCAGCGCAGCCAGCCCTACAGGCGGTGTGGCCCCCGCCGAATCACGAGCCCCGGCATAATACGCCACATTCTGCTCCGGGGCATCGCCCGTCATCAAATGGTAGGCACCCATACCCGCTGTTCCCAGCAGCAGGGCCAGTGCGGCCAAGGTGCCCGTACGCTCCCATACAAAATCCACGGCCCGCCCGGCCGATCTCTTCAGCTTTCCCCATTCTCCACGCATGCATGATAGACCATGCATGCCCGCCTACCAATCAATAACGGTTGGAGGGAACGAAAGCTCCGAAACGTGCGATACGGCGCGGACAACTATTTCACTCCTTTGCTTCAAGTTGCCGGAGCACGTAGTTGAGGCAATAGGGAGCATCGCCATGCCCATTCTCGGCAGCCATGCGGAACCATTTGGCAGACTCCTTGCGGTTCACCTCCACGCCATCGCCATGCTTATAGCACTTGCCAAGTTGGTACTGGGCATCGGCATCCCCCTGTTCCGCCAGGGCGGACAGGCCCTTCATAAACTGCCCGCAGCCGCACAGCAGCACGGCAGCCGTCAAGTACAGCATGCTGGTTTTCATCTATGCCCCTATTATCAAGTTTGTAATGTTTATCTTGACGTATCCTCATTATCGAGGTACAAGCTGTACATGGAGATACAAAATTCAGTTTTTTTGTTATATCCTCTTCGGTTCCAGTTACCAGTCCGGCTGAGAGGGGAGCATTTAGCAAATCTGTCCGTAGGTGCGGCTTTGTGGGGGCGGCGGCATGGTTTGCTTTCTTTTGAAGACCTTGTATCCTGCTGCTGTAACAACTGGAGGGAGGGATGTGACACCTTAGAGCATTTAGCCGGATTGACCAAGGATGAATATTCAGAAAAAGGAGCGCAGCTCTTGCTGCAGCTGGAAATCGAGAGCCTTTGTGATACGGAGGAAGCTCATCATAAGTATGCGGATGAAGTTATTGCAATGGTATACGCTAGTGTGTTATCACAGCGACGCTTATTCCCCGGCGTGGCAGAACGCGTCATCAACAGCATTGCCGAGGAGATGGATTTTGTAAGCGACATGGAATGGACGGGGTATCCTGAAACGCCGCCTTATGTGAATGATCATGGTTTCAGCCCGGCATGGATTGGCTTTATCTTTCAGGCACGCCGCCTGTTGCAACAGGCTAACAGCTTCACCACAAGGTTGAAGTTCAGGTTCTCCGGAGAACAATGTCTTGAGGATGCCTGGAAAAAAATAGAAAATAAATTAGGCGCTCTTTTACTCTAAGGATGATTTGTCATCACAGCGTGATTCTCGTTGTGGTGCCGGGACTTCACGGTATACCGACCTACTCGCCAGAGCATACACTCGAATTTAGGGGGACTTCTATTTAACCGAAAAGGGTGATTGAGAGGGTATGGTCGGAAAAAATGAGGAATCATATCATTTAAGAATTCCAAAACACGTGAAAAGTGCTATACTGTCCGCGTTACACGGATATGTCCAAGAAATACCCCTC
>JAZLHB010000126.1:0-5349 GCA_045616565.1 Akkermansia sp.
GGTAAAGGTATCCGAAATGAAAGAGGACGAGAGGATGGATGCGAGGAACAGCCTGTACCTCTACCCGCGGCGCGTTCCCGAATACGGGCAGCCCGACTGCCTGCGGGACTACATGGCGGACCTCCCGGCACGCAAGGTGCATCCGCTGAACTACATTGCCGGCGGCATCGTGCACCTGGTGGTGGATTGGCCGCTGAACATCATCGTAAACATCATCAACCCGCTGGATGTGTGGCACTACCCGGAAAGCTGGCGATAACGCCGCTTCACCCGGCGCCCTCCCGCCCGTTACTTGAACAGGGGGGTGATGTACTGGGCGATATCCACGCCGAAGGCGGTTTTCATGACCAGATAGACCACGCAGAGCATGAAGAGGGTGCCGATAATTTTGCGGATGACCTTGAAGAAGGCCCAGACGGCGCCGAGCACGGCGGCCGCGCCGCCGCCGGTGAGGGTGGCGGGATCCATGCCGAAGATGGTGTTGCCGCCAGCGGGGGCGGTATCTGCCAGCATGCCCAGGAAACAGGTGAGGGAGTTCCACATACGTCAGGGGGTGTTTTTCTTTTGCTGCTCCATCTCCTTGCGCATGGCGGGCAGCATTTGTTCATCATAATACTTCAGGTTCTTGCGCAGGCGCTCCGCCAGCTTGGTGTCCGGCGCAGCGGCTTCCGCGCGGCGGTAGCACTCCACCATCTGCAGGAGGGCGTTGAAATCCCCGCGGATGAAGGAGTAGCTGTCACCCAGGGCGCGCAGGGCCTGCTGGCGGATTTCCGGGTACAGGTCTTCGCGCACCAGGAATTTGTTGAGCTGCTCCTGCATGGCGGCCACATCCTGCGGGGAGAATTTGCCGGTGAAGGAAGTGAGGATGCCCTCCAGCTCCCTGCCCTGCTGCTGCAGCTCATTGCGGTCTGCGATGAAGCGTGCATAACCGAGGGTGTTCTGGGGGTCCAGCGAGCTGATTTCCTGCACCACTTCCGGGTATTTGTAGCGGCAGAGCTTGGGGATGGCGTTCAGGCCCTCTGCGAGCGCCTTGGCGCGGTCCAGGCCCTGCAGGCCCTGTGCCTTGGCAAAGGCGGCATCTCGCGCGGCGCGCAGCTTTTGCATGTTGTCCAGCTCCGCCACATACTCCTGCACGGTTTTGCGGGGGCTGCTGATAACGCCGAAGGGCTTTCCGTTCTCATCATGCAGCACCACGGTGGGGAAGCCGCCGGTGATGTTGTAGGATGCGAGCAGGGCCTCGTTCGCATTGAGCTGTTCCTTGGGCATGGCGGCCACGGCCTCCGGCAGGCGCGGGAACACCACCTCCACCAACAGGTATTGGTCATGCGTCAGCTTGTCGAACTCCGGGGAATCGAATATCTTGGTGCGCAGGTAGATGCAGGGCGGGCACCACTCCTTGCCGGTGAAATCCAGCAGGATGGTGCGGTGCTGCGCCTGCGCCACCGGAATGGCCGCCTCCAGGGACGGCGCTTCCGGCAGGGCGTACGCAAACCCTGCCGCCAGCAGGGTGCCGATGAGGGAGAGGGTGGTCTTCATGCCGGTGCGGTAGTGCGGCGGTTCAGCCTTTCATGCCGGTGATGGTGCCGTCCGCCTCCACCTTGATGGCCTTGGCGGAGGGTTCCTTGGGCAGCGCCGGCATACGCAGGATATCACCGGTGAGCGCCACCAGGAAGCCCGCGCCGTTGGCAATCTCGAAATCGCGCACGGTGATGACAAAGCCCTTGGGGCGGCCCACCACGGTGGCGTCGTCGCTCAGGGAGTTCTGGGTCTTGGCCATGCAGACGGGCAGGTTGGTGAGCCCGTTGCGCTCCATGAGCTCCAGCTTCTTGAGCGCGGCCTTGGTGAGCACCACGCCATCCGCGCCGTAAATCTTGCGCGCAATGGTCTCCATGCGGTCCTTGACGGGGATATCCAGCTCGTAGAGGCACTTGAAGGGCGGGTTGTCCGCCTTGTCGATGCTCTCCGCCACAATGGCTGCGAGCTCCTTGGCACCCTGCCCGCCCTCACCGAAGACGTTGGCCACGGCGCAGCCCACGCCCATTTCCGCGCAGAGCCTCTTCACCTCGGCAATCTCCTCCTCCGTGTCGGTGGCGGCAAAGAGGTTGATGGCCACGGTGACCGGGCGGTTGTACAGCTTGGCGCTGGAGATGTGCGCGGCCAGGTTCTCCAAGCCCTTGCGCACGGCCTCCGCATTGGGGGGATCAAGCTCCTTCTTGTTGACGCCGCCGTGCATCTTGAGCGCGCGGATGGTGGCCACAATGACAATGGCATCCGGGGAAAGGCCGCTCTGGCGGCACTTGATGTCCAGGAATTTCTCCGCGCCCAGGTCGAAGGCGAATCCGGCCTCCGTGACCGTGTAGTCGCTGCAGGCCAGGGCCATGCGGGTGGCGAGCACGGAGTTGCAGCCGTGCGCAATGTTGGCGAACGGACCGCCGTGCACAAAGGCGGGCACGCCCTCCAGGCTCTGCACCAGGTTGGGGTTGATGGCATCCTTCAGGATGGACAGCATGGCGTCCGTCACGCCGAACTCCTTCGCGTACACGGCCTCGTCCTCCGCGGTGAAGCCCACCACGATGTTGTCGATGCGGCGGCGCAGGTCATCAAGGCTCTCGGCCAGGCAGAAGCAGGCCATCACCTCGGAAGCCGGGGTGATGTTGAAGCCCTCCTCGCGCGGCACGCCGTTGCGGTTCAAGCCCACCACAATGCTGCGCAGCGCGCGGTCGTTCATATCGATCACGCGCTTCCAGGTCACCTTGTTCTGGTCCAGCTTGGTGGTGCGGTAGAAGAGCGCGTTGTCAATCACTGCGGAAAGCAGGTTGTTGGCGGCGGTGATGGCGGAGAAGTCGCCGTTGAAGCAAAGGTTGATGCTCACGCCGGGGGTGATGGAGGAGGCACCGCCGCCCGTGGCACCGCCCTTGCGCCCGAACACCGGGCCCATGGAGGGCTCTCTCAATGCCAGGCAGGAGCGCTTGCCGATAGCCTGCAAGCCCTGCGCCAGGCCGATGGAAACGGTGGTCTTGCCCTCACCGGCGGGCGTGGGCGTGAGCGCGCTCACGAGGATGAGACGGCCCTGCTTGCGGCTTTCCCGGAGGGCTGCTATGTCCACCTTGGCCTTGTCGCGGCCATAGGGAATGATATACTTCTCATCCAAGCCGAGCTTGGATGCCATCTTGGCAACAAAAGACTCTTCCGTCATGCCCTTATACTAGCACAGCCGGCCCGGAACTTGCAATACCTATCTTGCACGGCAGATGGATAGCAAAGCGCACCTACCCGCGGCTTGGCGGATAGGTGCGGAAATGTTTCCCTTGGAATGGGGGCAATCAGATAAGATTGTCGCGCTCCTTGTCCAGGTAGTACTTGTAGGTGTCCACCTTGAGCTCGCCGCAGGCGGCCTCGTCGCACACGATGATGGCGGCGGGGTGCATCTGCAGGGCGGAGGCGGTCCACTTGTGGGACACGCTGCCATCGATGATGTGGGCAAGCGCGCGGGACTTGTGGTGGCCGTTGCATACGAGCAGCACCTCCTTGGAAGCCATCACGGTGCCGATGCCGACGGTAAGCGCCTGCTTGGGTACCTGGTTGACATCATTGCTGAAGAAGCGGCTGTTGGCAATGATGGTGTCCGTGGTGAGGGACTCGATGTGCGTGGGAGCGGTGAGGGAGGAGCCGGGCTCGTTGAAGGCCAGGTGGCCGTCCGGGCCCACGCCGCCCATGAAGAGGTCGATGCCGCCGGCTTCGACGATAGCCTTCTCGTAGTCCTCGCACTCCTTCTGGAGATCGGCAGCATTGCCGTTGAGGATATGCACGTTCTCCTTCTTGATGTTGATATGGGAGAAGAAATTGGTCCACATGAAGGAGTGGTAGGACTCGGGGTGTTCCTCGGGCAGACCCACGTACTCGTCCATGTTGAAGGTGATGACGTTCTCGAAGGAGAGCTCGCCGGCCTCGTACTTCTTGATCAGGGCCTTGTAGAGGCCCAGGGGGGAGGAACCCGTGGGGCAGCCGAGCTTGAAGGGCTTCTCAGGGGTGGGGTTGGCTTCCTTGATGCGCTTGGCCACGTAGTTGGCGGCCCAAGCGGACAGCTTGTCGTAATCAGGTTCAATGATAACGCGCATGATGCTTGATTTGGGTTGAGATGAATTAAAACGCGGTTGGCGGCAATACACCACCTCCACGGGGTGGATTCTAACACATACCCGCCGCCTTGTGAAGCTTTTTCTCCACTTCTTGCGCCCCTTTTTTCATAAGGGAATCATGCGCCCAGCCGGGCGGCTGTTTGGGCGGCCAGCGCGTGCGCGGTGGATTCCGCCGTGGCCGGAAGATGGGTGAGCCATTGTTCACGGCGCAGCCAGGTGCGCTGGCGCTTGGCGTATTGGCGCGTGGCCAGGGCTATGTCGACCTGCAATTGTTGCATGCGTTTTTCAACGCAAATACCGCTTTCATTGCAAATATCCTGCAAATATTGGCGGATATGGGAAAGGCCGAGTGTTTTATCAGCCGCGGCGGATAGCTTTTTTCCTGCCAGTGCGGAGACCTCATCCAGCGCGCCGGTGCGCAGCATGGCGGCTGTTCTGCGGGCAATGCGGGCATCCAGCTCAGGCGTTTCGCGGGCAATGGCGAAACCCGGTCCGGCGGGCTCATGCTGCCAGTTCTGCTGCCAGTAGGATAGGGGCTTGCCGCCCAGCAGCACAATCTCCAGGTTGCGCACCACATAGCGCGGGTTCTGCAGGTTGGTGGCGGCGGCCCCTGCGGGGTCGGCCTCCTGCAGCCGGCGCACTGCCTCCCCCGGCGGCAGGGCCTGCAGCTCCGCGCGCAGGGCGGGATCGCTTGGCGGCGCGGGGGAAATGCCGTGGCTGATGAATTTCACATACAAGCCGGAACCGCCCGTGACAATGGGCCGCTTGCCCCGCGCGGCTATTTGGCGTATGGCCTCTTGCGCGCGGCGTGCGTGCAGGGCGGCATCGTTGTTTTCCTCCACGCCCATATCACCCACCAGGTGGTGCGGCACGCGCGCACGCTCCTCCGCGCCGGGTGCAGCGGTGAGGATGGGAAGCTCGCGGTACACCTGGTAGGCATCCGCGCTTACAATCTCCGCATCCCCCAACAGCTCCGCCAGTTCAACCGCTACAGCCGATTTCCCGGACCCCGTGGGACCGAGAACAAAGATGGGCTGTATGTTTTTTTTCATAATCGGGGACGGTACTCAAGTCTAGAGTTCGACTAGAGTTCGACTAGAGTTCGACTAGAGTTCGACTAGAGTTCGACTAGAGTTCGACTAGAGTTCGACTAGAGTTCGACTAGAGTTCGACTAGAGTTCGACTAGAGTTCGACTAGAGTTCGACTAGA
>JAZLHB010000127.1:0-16806 GCA_045616565.1 Akkermansia sp.
CATCGTACATCGTACATCGTACATCGTACATCGTACATCGTACATCGTACATCGTACATCGTACATCGTACATCGTACATCGTACATCGTACATCGTACATCGTACATCGTACATCCCCCTGCCACTTACAGGCGTGATATTGCGGAAAGGATGGCGGCGGGGTAAAGGATATGCTCCTGCACCTGAATGCGGGCATGGAGCGTTTCCGGGGTGTCTCCCGGCAACACGGGCACAAAAGCCTGCATGATGATTTCACCGCTGTCCATGCCGGCATCCACGTAATGCACGGTGCAGCCGGTCTGCCTGGCCCCGGCCTGCAGGGCCTGGGTCCAGGCTTCCACACCGGGGAAATTGGGCAGCAGGGCCGGGTGGATGTTGAGGATGCGGTTGGGGAAGGCGCGCAGCAGGGGTTCCTTCACCAGGCGCATAAAGCCGGCCAGGCACACCAGGTCCACCTTCAGCTCCGTGAGCCTTTGCGCCACGCGCTCCTGCTCCTCCAGCGGGAACTTGTTCTTGTACCCGGCGCAGTCCATCACCTCTGCTGGAACACCGCGCAGCCGCGCGCGCTCCAGAATGCGGGCATCCGCATGGTCGGAGAGCACCAGCACCACTTCCGCATCCAGGCGGCCGTCGTCGATAGCGTTGAAGATGGACTGGCAGTTGGTGCCGGATCCCGAACCCAATACAGCGAGGCGAAGACTCATAGTGCCGCCAATCTAGCCCAGGGCGGCGCATTTGTCAATTCTTTTGAGCTTGCTGCACCGTGGCAGGCGTGGTAGAATGAGCCCCACGGAACAAAGCAACCACACCACCATGTCTGAAGAAAACCTCCCGCCCATCCCGCAGTATACAGAGCAGCAGAAGCCCATGTCCAACGCCTTGGGCATCCTGGCTGTCATCGGCTCCATCTTCTGCTACGTCATCGGTCTCATCCTCTCCATCATCGGCCTGTGCAAGTACCCCAAGGGCAGCGCCGGGCGCGTGCTGAGCTGGGTGGGTCTCGCTATCTTCATCCTCTGGACCGCCGTGGGCGTATTTGGCGTGCACCTGCTCAAGGAATCCACGGAAACCATGATGGAGAACATCCGCGCGGACCACCCGGAGTTCAACGACCAGCAGATCCTCGAGTACATCCAGGATCCCGCCAACAAGAAGGAACTGGAGAAGTATGTGCAGAGCAGCTTCCTGATGGAGCTGGCGGATTGAGCATCCTCTCCGCGTACTTTGCATGCACATCATGCGCGTTTTGTCTTGCCGCGCGCGGGAGCGCGTGGTAGGATGGGGCGCGTATGATAGAAGAGATTTTTCCCGTTCTGGAGCAAGCGGTTGCAGAAGGCAAGCTGCTTGCATCGTCCCTTGAGAACATCAAGCTGCTCACAGGCGGCACGGCGGATCCCGTGGTGCCCGCAGCCATCGGAGAACTGGTGCAGGCCGGGGAGTGGGCAGAGCTCAACAACCGCTTCTACAAGACACTCGCCTTCGGCACCGGCGGCCTGCGCGGCCGGACGGTGGGCAATATCGTGGTTCCTGCGGAACAGGGCCGGGGCGGCGTGAACGGGCGCCCGGAATTCCCCTGCGTGGGAACCGCTTCCATGAACTACTTCAACGTGGGGCGCGCCATGCGCGGCCTCATCACCTATGTGCGCCGCTTTGTGGAGGCGGATGCGCCCGGCCGCAAGCCGCTCATCGTCATCGGGCACGACACGCGCCACTTCTCCCGCGACTTTGCGGAGCTCTGTGCGCGCATCTGCACGGATTTGGGCTGCGACTGCGCGCTGTTCGACGGCCCCTGCTCCGTGCCGGAGGTCTCCTTCACCATCCGTGAGCTGAACGCGGACACGGGCGTGATGCTCACGGCCTCCCACAACCCCGCGCACGACAACGGGTTCAAGGCCTACTTCAACGACGGCGCACAGCTGGTGGCCCCGCACGACCAGGGCGTGATTGCGGAAGTGAACGCGCTCACCAGCGACACCTACGAGCCCCTGCCCGCAGAGCGGCAGGGCAAGCTGCGCGTGCTCGGCGCGGAGATGGACGACATCTACATCAAGCGGCTAAAGGGCATTGTGCTGCGCCCGGAGGTGTTCGGCAAAGCCTCTGCCAAGGTGGTGTACACCAACCTGCACGGCACGGGCAAGCGCTGCATTGTGCCCATGCTCAAGAGCATCGGCTGCCAGCTTTCCACCGTGGCGGAGCAGGATGTGCAAGACGGCCGCTTCCCCACCGTGGCCAGCCCCAACCCGGAGAACGCACCCGCGCTGGATATGGCCATTGCCCAGGCGGACCGCGAGAACGCGGACCTGGTGATAGCCACGGACCCGGACTGCGACCGCATGGGCATAGCCGTGCGCGACAAGGCCACGGGCAAGATGCAGCTGCTCACGGGCAACCAGACGGGCTGCCTGCTGGCGTGGTACCGCTGCATGAGCATGCGCGAGCTGGGGCTCGTGACGCCGCAGAACATCGACCACGCGGTGATGGTGAAAACCTATGTGACCTCCCCGCTGCAGGATGCCATTGCGGAGCATTTCGGCATTGCCACGGTGAACGTGCTCACCGGGTTCAAGTGGATTGCCGCCAAGCTCGGCAAGTACGAGAACGCCATCCCCGCAGAGAAGCGCGCCGGCTACCGCGGCATGACGGAGGAGCAGACCCGCGCCCTGCGCCTGGCGCACAGCAAGTACTTCGTATTCGGCGGTGAGGAAAGCTACGGCTACCTGGCACAGGATTTCGTGCGCGACAAGGACGCCAACGCCGCCGCCCTCTGCCTGGCAGAGATGAACGCCTACCTCTCCACCCAGGGAATCGGCCTGCTGGAATGCCTCAACAACATCTACAGGGAGCTCGGCTACTACAAGGAGCTCGGCAAGAACATCGTGATGGAAGGGGCCGACGGCGCCGCCAAGATTGCCGCCCTCACCAAAGACTACATTGCCAACCCGCCCAAGGAGATGGACGGCACCCCGGTGACCGGCCTGCGCGATTTCTCCTCCGGCAAGATGGTGGATGCGGAAGGCGACCCCGTGCCTGCGGAAAAAATGCTCTTTATCGACCTGGCGGACGGCCGCAGCTTTGCGGTGCGCCCCAGCGGCACGGAGCCCAAGATCAAGTACTACCTCTTTGCCCACGGGCAGAAGGGGGCCGACGTGGCGGAGGCCAAGGCCGCCGTGGAAGCCGGCATTGATTCCCTCTGGAAAGCCGTGGAGGCAGACGCCCACGCCCGCATGGCATAACCCGCGGCAAATGTGTGATGCAAACAGCACTCTTCATCGGAATCGGCAGCTTTGTGGGGGGCATTCTGCGCCACCTCGCGGGGCTTCTGGTGAAGAGCTGGGTGGAAACCACCGCCTTCCCCTGGCACACGCTCGCCATCAACCTGGCGGGCTGCCTGCTGCTGGGGCTGCTCACGGGCATGTTTGAGCGCGGGCTTGCCCTGCACGCGGATCTGCGCGCCGCGCTCACCGTGGGCGTGTGCGGCGGCTTCACCACCTTCTCCACCTTTGCGGGGGAGAATTTCTCCCTCTTCCGCCAAGGCGCATACGGCCTTGGCATCTCCTATATCCTGGCTTCCCTGGTGCTGGGCGTGCTCTTGCTCTTTGCAGGGTACGCCGCCACCGCCCGACTCTGAACCACCGCCCCCACGCTATGAGCAGACTCCAGATTCCCCAATACGTCATGGCCCTGGCCCATGTGGCCTCCCTGCGCTCGGAAGACCCCTACCGCAAGGTGGGCGCAGCCGCGCTCGACAAGGACAACCGCGTCATCGGCACCGCCTACAACGGCCTCTTCCCCGGATTCACCGCCCCGCAGGGATTCTGGGATTCGCGCAACGAGCGCCAAAAGTACATGCTCCACGCGGAAATCAACCTCTGCAGCCTTTTCAAGCGCGGTGAGGCCAAGGTGGTGGCCTGCACCGCCATGCCCTGCACCTCCTGCATGCAGGCCCTCTGCGCCCACGGCGTGAAGACCATCTACTACGGAGAGGAATACCCCGGCTCACAGGCCCCCGCCATTGCCGCCATGTACGGCGTGCAGCTCATCCATGTACCGGACTTTCCCCGCTTTGATTGCCTCCCCTTCCGCTCCTGAACTGTAGTGCCGGAGTGCCCTTTTATTTTGCATTGCGCATTTGTTTTTCCATTCAAAGCAACATGGCCTTAGCTTGATGCCGCATTGCGCTCTCTTCAAGACGCTTGGATCTCCCTGAAGGCTCTTTACAAACCCGCTCAATCATGGCCCGAGATTTTTCCATATTGAGCTTACCTATCAACGAGACACTTATGCGTCAATATTTATTGTTTTAAACACAGCACAGCTTTGTGCACCACAAGTCCCAGTCTACTAAATTTAGGAATGCAATAATACAAAACAAATTTGATAAATGCAATTGCATTCCCTAGCGAAACAAAACCACACAAAACCCATATTTTAAGCGCACGCCTCATAAGAGCTCTGCAAACCATGGCATTTTTAACGTCTTCTTCTGATACAATCATTGAAAATATATGACGAATAGATATTTCACAACTAACTGCTCTCCCGGCGCGATCCTGGAACTGAAGACTGTCGTTTATCAGCTTCTCGTATGATTTCGTCATCAATCTTTTGGACAGGGTGTTATATGCTGATTGCGGGCGGCTCCTATATAAGTATTCGGCATTATCGCAAGCAATCATTCTGAAGGAGCGCGAACTGTTAAGGACGTAAAGATTGTAATATGTATCCTCTGCAAACTTTAATTCTTTCGGGAAATATATGTTTTTCACCATCTCGCAATTATATAATTTCCCCCATACAAACGCCCACGCCATCATGTTGTTCCGTATTTCATTCCACCGCAAATGCCGGATTGCGTTTCCCTTCGCTTTTATCTCATGACGCCAATCCGGCAATTCTCCTATATCATGCCACAGTCTGTTGCATATAACAACATTTGCTCGTTCTCCGTCATTCTTCCACGCTTGTAACAGAAACTCAAAGAAACGGTGATTTACCGCATCATCCGAATCTATAAAACATACCCATTCGCCCCTAGCCTTCTCCAGTCCCAAGTTCCTGGCAGATGACACCCCTCCATTCGCCTTGTGATACGCTCGCACCCTAGCATCCTCAAGAGCGTATTGATCGATGATTCTTCCACTCCTGTCTGTGCTGCCGTCATCCACACATATGACCTCTAGCTCCTTATAGCTATTTCCCAACACGGAATCCAAGCACTGAGACAAATAATGCTCGACATTATATACTGGTATGATGACTGAAATCATGAGTACCCTCTCCTTGCAAGAGAGCATACCCATTGCTAATGGGTGTTTGACACCCTATTGTTTCAGTATATTCAATTGTTACCATGCCATGAAATCATTTCTCTTCCGCTGCACCATACCGCAGGCGGGCAGATGAAACTTATTGTGTATGCGAACTAGCTAAAAAAAGCTTGACTACCCATTAGCAAAACGAGAATACCATGAACAAAGAAATCACAGATTCTGAGCAGGCGGCACTTGAAGTGCTTCGGTCAACAGGAGTGGGTGCGCTGGAGGCTGCGTTGGTAGCTAGGGAGGCACTGGAATACGGGCGAGGGCGAGTGCGCAGGGCACGGGCGTGCGTGCGGCTGGGGGCGGAGGAAATGCGGAAGCGGGAGAAGACCGTAACATTCCGCAAGGCAGTGGAAGTGGCTCTGGAAGAACGGAAGAAGAAGAACAGGCGGGCGCGGACAGTGACAGATTTTCGATACTACTGCAAGCGCCTCATGGTGCGGAATCCGGGGCTGGCGGAGCGGCGGATGCGGAGCATCACGGCAGATGATTGCCGCACATACCTACAGGAGGCGTATGGCGAGAGTCCATCCCAGTATCGGAAGGCGCGAGCAATACTGAGCGGGGTGTTTTCCTCGTCCATACGGCATGATTGGTGCGATGTGAACCCGGTAACACGAGTGGAGGTGCCGGCAGTGGTGGAGAAGCCGATTGAACCACTGAGCATCGAAGAAGTGGAAAAGCTGGAGGCGGCGGCGCGCCTGCCAGAACACCGGGAGATGCAGTTATCGCTGCACCTTATGCTCTACTGCGGCATCCGGCCCACGGAAGTAAGCAGAATCGACCCAGAACGCGACATCGACTGGCAGAACCGGCATGTTGTAGTGCGTCCTACCATCAGCAAGACAGGCGGTGGGCGCGTGGTGCCGCTGCGCAAGGCAGACATTATCAGAGTCCGCACTATACCGCGCCGCTGGTTCCAGCGCTGGCGGGCATTGCGCAAGGCCGCAGGCTGGAGCATAGAGAACACCCATCCTTGGCGGCCGGACATCTGCCGTCACACATTCGCCACATACCACGCCGCGTATTTCCGTAATTTCCCGGTATTGCAGTTGGAAATGGGGCACAGGGACAGTGGATTGTTGCGGACCAGATATGTGTATGCAGGCAGCATGGTAATGGCAGCGGCAGGGCAGTACTTCAGCATCTAATTTACATATAGTTTAATAATCCGGCGCACATTAGACGCGGGGAATTTGGATCTGCTGGCGTGACCACGCACGCAGTCGCGCATGCCGCTGGATCACGAGCCTCTCAACGATGCTATCCTGCGGAGCAATCATACACCGCGTTACACTACGCCCCCCCTGAAATACCGCACACTTGCCCTCAGCACTTACGCAAACCCCAAATTTATCCAAAGTTGTAAATTTTGTGCAATTTTGCTTGCCAAAGGAAGAAAAGGGGGTATTATCTGCGGCGTCAAAACCGCCCGGTCGGGCGGAAAACCAAGCAACAAATAACCACCAAACACCAATATGGCTCGTTTATTCGGTATCGAGATACCCAATGAGAAGCGCATTGAAGCATCACTGCGCTACATCTACGGCATCGGACCCTCTACGGCAACGAAGGTGCTGGAACAGGCGGGTATCGACCCGGACCTGCGCACAGGCACGCTGACGGACGCTCAGCTGACGAAGATTGTGCAGGCCATCACCAGCAACGGAATCCTGATTGAGGGCGACCTTCGCCGTGAGAAGCAGATGGCGCTCAAGCGCCTCACCAGCATCAACTGCCTGCGCGGCATCCGCCACCGCAAGGGGCTGCCCGTCCGCGGCCAGCGCACCCGCACGAATGCCCGCACCCGCAAGGGCAGGAAGAAGACCGTGGGCTCCAAGAAGTCTGATTAACCCTTAACACCTATATCTGAAAATGGCTGAAGAAACCATCCAGGAAGAAGTGAAGGAAGCCGCCGCCCCCGTGGTGGAGGCTCCCGCAGAAACCGCCGCCCCCGCCACAGAGGCTCCTGCCGCCGAGCAGAAGAAGCCGGAAGGCCGCCGCGACATCTTTGCCGAGCTCGGTCTCGCAGATGACGAGGACAAGGTGAAGATCCTCAAGGCCAAGGGCAGCAAGAACGTCACCGTGGGCATTGTGCACATCTCCTCCACGTTCAACAACACCGTGGTGAGCGTGACCGACCTCAAGGGCAACGTGATCGGCTGGTCCTCCGCCGGCAAGCTCAACTTCAAGGGCAGCCGCAAGAGCACCGCATACGCCGGCCAGGTAGTGTGCCAGGACGCCTGCCGCCAGGCCATGGGCCACGGCCTCCGCGAAGTGGAGGTGCGCGTGAAGGGCCCGGGCTCCGGCCGCGAGTCCGCCGTGCGTGCCGTACAGACCATGGGTCTTGACATCACCATGATTTCCGATGTGACCCCCATCCCGCACAACGGCTGCCGTCCTCCCAAGACCCGCCGTCCCTGATCATAGAAACGCCTAACTTAGAAAGATAATTATTATGGCTCGTTATACAGGACCTACCGCTAAAATCAGCCGCCGATTCGGCGTGGAGCTCTTCGGCGCCAGCAAGGCTTTCGCCCGCCGCCCGTTCCCCCCGGGACAGCACGGCGCCCGCGCCGGCCGCAAGAAGAAGTCCGATTACGGTTTGATGCTTGCCGAAAAGCAGAAGCTGCGCTACATGTACGGCGTGCTTGAAGGCCAGTTCCGCCGCTACTACCATGAGGCCAGCCGCCGCCGCGGGGTGACGGGTGACATCCTGCTGCAGCTGCTGGAGACCCGTCTGGACAACATCATCTACCGCCTGAACTTTGCCAACACCCGCGCCGCCGCCCGCCAGATGGTTTCCCACGGGCACGTGACGGTGAACGGGAAGAAGGTGAACATCCCCTCGTACGCCTGCAAGCCGGGCGACGTGGTGACGGTAGCCGCCAAGGCCCGTTCCCAGGCGCTGGCCAACCGCTTTGTGGAGCTGGCAGCCAATGCCACCACCCCGGAGTGGCTGGAGATTGATGTGGCCAAGCTCTCCGCCAAGGTGAGCCGCATCCCCACGGTGGAGGAGATTGCCCCCATTGTGAACGTGCAGCTCATCGTGGAATTGTACTCCCGCTAAACGGCGGGGATACACCAATCCTCACCAGGCCGCCCTGCCCCGCGCAGGGCGGCTTTTTTTTGCACTCTGCGGAATTCCCCTGATTTTTCGCTTGAAAAGACACGGGCGGCGTGCTTAAATGGAGGGAATGAGCAATGATAGCGGCAGTACGTCCGGCGACGGCAAGACAGCGCACGGCGTATTCAAATGGGAGATGGTGCGCAAGGCCTTGCGCGCGGCAGAGGAAGGTGCGTACTGTTGGGAAATAGCGGAAGACAAGATATTCTACACGGAGCGCTGCATGCGCATGCTGGGGTTGCCGCTGCACGAGTGGGCACCCAACATCTTCACGGAGGTTGAGCGCACCATCCACGCGGAGGATTGCCAGTTCTTCAAAAACGCCGTGCACCGCTTCCTGAGCAGCCCCGGCACCGCCCCGCTGCGTGTGGAGGTGCGCCTGCTCAACCTGCGCTCCCGCGGCTGGCGCTGGATACGCGTGAACGGCCTGCTGGAGCAGGACGAGCACCACAAGCCCATCCGCCTGGTGGGCGTGTGGGTGGATATCACACGCCGCAAGATGGCAGACCTGCACGCCATGGAGGACCGCGACCTCTTCCGCACACTCATCAACTACCTGCCGGACAGCATCTATTTCAAGAACAGGGAATCGCGCTTCGTCATTGCGAACGAGGCCACCGCGCGCAAGATGCAGGTGCGCACACCCTCCGACATCATCGGTAGCCGGGACGAGAATTTCTTTGATGCGGAAATGAGCTCCATCGCCCGCCGAGAAGAAAGCGAAATCATGGCCACGGGCAGGCCCATCACCAACCGCATCCACCATGAACCCTGGAAGGAGGGCCACTCCACCTGGACCCGCATCTCCAAATTCCCATGGTACGCATCGGACGGCACCGTGAAGGGCATCGTGGGCATCTCATCGGATGTCACAGAGCTCATCGAGACCCAGAACCGCTTCCGCCGCATCGCCACCCAGCTGGACGAGCGCAACCGCACGCTGGAAAAGGAAATCAGCCTTGCGCGCGAGGTGCAGCAGGCACTCCAGCCCGTCAGCATCCCGGACCGCGTATGGAAGACGCAGGACGGCTCAGAGCGGCGCGCCCACTTCCACCAGGTGTACAAGCCCTCTACCGGCGTGGCGGGGGACTGTTTCGAGGTGTTTCCCGTGGGCAGCTCCGGCCTGGGCATGATTATCTGTGATGTGATGGGCCACGGCGTGCGCGCGGCGCTCATCGCCTCCATGCTGCGCGGGCTCATGGAACAGGTGGCCAACCTGGCGGACACCCCCGGCCTGCTGCTCTCCTCGCTCAACCGCCAGATGTCGCGCATCTTCACGCAGGCAAACATCACCATGTTCGCCACCGCGTGCTACGTGTACCTGGATTTGGACAAGAAGCGCCTCACCCTCTCCGGGGCGGGCCACCCTGCACCGATTATCCAAATGCCGGACGGCCGGGCCTACCTGCCGCCCATACCGCGCTCCCCTGCCCTGGGCCTCATCGAAAACGCCATGTTCCGCGAGAGCGAGATTCGCCTGGTGCCCGGCATGAAGCTCATGCCCTACACGGACGGCATCACGGAAGCGCGCAACGCCGAAGGCGACGAGCTGGGGGCGCCGCGCATCATGGAGGCACTGGCCGCCAACATGCCGCCGGATATCAAAGGCATGCTGGACACCGCGCTGGCCGCCATGCACTCCTTCACCGGAACCACCGAGCAGGACGATGACATCTGCCTTCTCGGCATGGAGTTTTCGGAACAGTAACAGGGCATGCACCCGCAAGACCACAGAAAAGACCTTTGCGGGCTGCTGGCGCGCTATGCAGAGGCGCACCCGGAACGCAGTGGGGTGGCGGAACGCGTTTTGGAATTTGTCTCCACCACGCCGGACTGCTTTTGCCGCAGCTGCCGGCAGGGGCACATCACCGGTTCCGCGTGGCTGTTGAACCCGGCGGGCAACAAGGCCCTGCTCACCCTGCACCGCAACCTGAAACGCTGGATGCAGCTGGGAGGCCACGCGGACGGCGATTCCGACGTGCTGCGCGTGGCACTGCGCGAAGCCACGGAGGAGAGCGGCATTGCGGGCATCCGCCCGCTGAGCGGGGAGATTATGGATGTGGACATCCACCCCATCCCTGCGCGCCCCGCCAAGGGTGAGCCCGCGCATTTCCACTACGATATCCGCTTTCTCATGCAGGCTCCGCACGAGCGCTTTGCCATCTCCGATGAATCAGACGACCTGGCCTGGTGGAGCCCGGACGACATTCAAGCCCGGCGCGCGGAGCTGGACGAGGCGGTGCTGCGCCTGGCCCGCCTGTGGCAGCAAGGCGCAAATTCCTGATAAACAGGCACGCTTTTGTATTGGCAAGGGCGCGGGCACTGTGTTAGAATGCGCCCCGTGATGACAGGCAAGCGATACCAGATGCTGCAAACGGCGAAACGCGGCGCGCTCATGGCGCTGCTGGCAGCGGCGTGTTTCAGCCTCACCTCCTGCGGCAGCGTCAACAGCCTGCTCAATTCCATTCTCCGCCTGCCGGGGCAGATTTGCCGCGCCATCCTGCCCTAAGGGGTTTTATTGCACGCGCAGCAGCGTGACAATGCCGATGTTCTTCACGCCCGGAGCCTGGCGCAATGCATGCGCGCACGCACGCGTGGTTGCCCCCGTGGTGTACACATCGTCCAGTATGAGCAGGTTCGGCGGCAGTCTGCGCGAGCCCTTTGCATAGCACGGCTGCAGGGAGTAGGCGCGGTAGGCGTTTTTCATGCGCTCCGTGGCGGAAAGGTTGGTCTGGCTGCGCACGCCCGTGTACACACGCCGCAGGGGCTGGACAATGGGCATGGGGCGCAGTTTCACCAGCTCTTCCGCCAATTCCTCCGCCTGGTTGTAGCCGCGTGAAAAGAGCTTGTGCGGCGTCACAGGCACGGGAACGAGCGTCCAGTCCGCGGTGTCGGAAAGCACATGGTTGAACTCCCACAGCTCTGCCAGCAGAGGTGCCAGGGCGCGCGCCAGATGCGTCTTGCCGTGGTACTTCAAATCATGCACCAGCTCCAGCGTGGTGTCGTCCTCGTACAGGGCGGAGCGGGCAAAGGTGAAGGGGCGCGGCTTGCCTTGGCATGCCTCGCAGTGGTACGGGTCCTGCTGGTTGCCGGCCACGGGTGCGCCGCAATACATGCACACGGGCTTGGGCACACGCGCCAGGGAGGCAAGGCACCCCGGGCAGAGCGTGGTTTCGGAGAGCGCGCCGCAAAGCTGGCAGGTGGTGGGGAATATCCAGCTCAGCATGGCGCGGAAAGGCACTGCGGATTACTTGCGGTGGCGCTGCAGGAACTCGCGCGCGGCGTTGCCGTACGCCAGGGCGGCGTTGTTGTAGGGGTCGTGCTCCAGCACGGTCTTGCCGAAACTGGGTGCCTCTCCCACGCGCACGGAGCGCGGGATGACGGTCTTGTAGAGCTGCTTGGGCAGGTTCTCCTGCACTTGGGAGATGACCTCGTTGGCGAGCTTGGTGTTGTTGTACATGGTCATGAGCACGCCCTCGTGGATGAGCTTGGCATTGGCACCGCTCTCACGGATCTGCTGCATGATGTAGAGTATCTTGGAAAGGCCGTCCAGGCTCAGGAACTCGCACTGCATGGGCGTGAGCACTTCGTCGCACGCGCAGAGGGACGCCGTCATCAGCACGCCCAGGGAGGGCGGCGTGTCCAGGAAAACATAGTCGAACGCATCCGCCTTGCGGATACCCTCCAGCGCATCCCGCAGGCAGCTCATGTGCGTGCCGGACTGCGTGAGCTCCACCTCCACGCCGGAAAGGTCCATATGGGAGGGCACAATCCACAGGTTGCGGCGCCCGGTTTCCGCAATCAGGTCTTCCAACAGCTTCTCACCAATCAACGCCTGGTAGAGGCTCTGCTCGCTGGGCACTTCCACGCCGAGCGCGGAGCCGGCATTGGCCTGGGAATCCGTGTCCACCAGGAGCACGCGCTTGCCGCGCTTGGCAATGGCGGCGGCCAGGTTCACGGCAGTGGTGGTTTTGCCCACCCCGCCTTTCTGGTTGGCTATGGCTATAACTTTCACGGCGGTTATTCTAGCAGCCGCCCTGCGGCAAGGCAAGGTATTTTGTTGGCAGCGCGGGCGGCGTATGGTATGATGGTGCGCATGGATACAACGGATGAGCTGGTGGCCGCCGCGCGCCGCCTGAGCGAGGACATGCAGGCCCTGGAATTCAGTGCCCCCGTGGCATTCACCTACAACCCGCTGGAGTACGCCTGGGCCGGGCACGAGGCCTACATCCGCAAGTTCGGCCGGGGGAAGAAGGATGTGCTCTACCTTGGCATGAACCCCGGTCCCTTCGGCATGGCGCAAACCGGCGTTCCCTTCGGGGAGATTGCGGCTGTCACCCTCTGGATGGGCATCACGGCCCCCATCGGCACCCCGCCCGCCACGCATCCCAAGCGGCCCGTGCAGGGCTTCAACTGCCCGCGCTCGGAGGTGAGCGGACGCCGCCTCTGGGGGCTTTTCGAGGAGATGTACGGCACGGCGGAAAACTTCTTTGAGCATGCGTATGTGGCCAACTACTGCCCGCTCATCTGGATGAGCGAAACCGGCGCAAACATCACCCCCACGCAGCTTCCCAAGGAACAGGCCGCGCAGATAGACGCCGCCTGCCGCCGCCACCTGGTGCGCCTCATCCAGGTGCTGGAGCCGCGCTGCCTCGTGGGCGTGGGCGCATACGCACTCAAGCAGCTGGAGCTAGCCGCCGCCGAGCTGCCGGACAGGGAGATGGTGCTGGGCACCATCCTTCACCCTAGCCCCGCCAGCCCCGTCTCCAACAAGTTCTGGCCGGAGCGCCCGCGCGAGCAGATTCGGGATATCCTGCAACAGGCCGGCCTTCCCCTGCCCTAGGGACGGTGCGCCAATTTATTTCCTCTTTCCTTTTTTCTTGTCGGGTTCCGACAAGCTGAGGCCTGATATCTTGCGCTGGGACCAGGCCTTGGTGAATGCCTTCTGCAGGTTCTCCGCTCCCTTGTAGGAGGCAATGAGGGTGTCCACGGCCTCGTCCTTGGGCTTGCCCTCGCGCAGGGCCTTCATGTAGGCGCGCATGGCACCCACGCCGCGGTTGCCGTCCAGGTGCACAAAGAAGGTGACGAGCATGGTGGAGAGCAGGTAGCTGTTCTGACCCTTGCCCATGCAGTCGTACATCTCCTGCTGGGGCATGCGCAGGAACTGCTCCAGGGTGCAGGTGAAGCGCAGACCGCCGCCTTCGGAGTATTTCTGCGCCTCCCGCAGGATGACGGCGAAGCAGCGGTCGAAATCCAAATCCTCGCCCACATACGGCACATAACCCACATACTCCGCCCAGCCCTCGTCCGCCCAGGTGTTGAGCCGGTTGAGCGAGAAGTTCTGGTGCGTGAGCTCATGCACCAGCGTGTGCGTCTTGATGTCGTCCGTGACAATCTTGCCGTTCTCGTTCATGCCGAGCGCCTCGAACGGCACCAGCACATAGTCGTCGTAGATATCCTTTTCATTCAGCGGCGCGGTATCCGCCGGAGCGGCATTCTGCGGCACGGCGCTCCCATCCTTGCCGCCTAATTTCTTGAGGATTTCCTCCGGGGTCATCCCGGCGATTTCCACGCCGCCGGTAGGCATGGCGGACTGCATCATGAACATGCCGTCAGAGCCCTGGGTGCCGCCGCGGGAGTAGTACTCCGCCTTGGTGCGGCAGAGCTGGACCTTGTACTTTTTCTCAGAGCGGTCTTTGCTGGCGCGCTCCACGGGAAGCACCTTGGCAATGGCCCTGTTGGCGGCAAAGGCGCACTCGAACAGGCGCCCTATGGTCTTGCAGCTCTCCGGGCCAATGGGCACGGGGGAGTGGAAGCTGTAGTTGTTGCTCTCGTATATGTACTCCTTGTCGCCGTCCTGGTGGGGGAGGGCGGTGAGCTCCGTGTTGGCGGGCACCGGTATCTTCTTGGGCCAGCTGTCCGGGGATTTGACGCGGATGTTCTTCACGCCGGCCTCGCGGAGCTCCTTGCGCTTCTCGCGTGCGGCCTTCTGAACGTTGCGCTCCTTCTCCTCATCTGCATCCTTGGCCTTGGAGGCGGTCTTTTTGGCAGCCTTGGCTGCCGGCTTCTTGGCGTCCTTGGCGGCGGCCGCCAGAGGCGCGGCTATCTCCGTGTACGCCCAGGTGTTCATTCCCAGGACGGAGAGCAGCAGCGCAGCGGTGCAGATGAGTTTCATGGCGGTGTCAGCGGGTGAGGCCGTCTTGCTTAGCCTGGTTCCAGTAAGCGTATTCCGAGCGGTTGAAATCCACGTATTCCGGGGAAAGGTCCGTAGTGTACACCACATACTCCTCCTTCCCCATGTTGAGGTTGATGAGCACCTCGAACTCGCGCGCCTGCACGCGGTCGCGCAGGTCGTCGCTCTTGGTGCCGGTCTGCATGCCGCCGCGGCATGCGGGCAGCCCTGCAATATCGATATCAACCTTCTCCTCACGCACGCGGGTGCCGGAGTACCCCACGGCGTGGATGATGCGGCCCCAGTTGGGGTCCCCGCCGTTCCATGAGCTCTTGACGAGGGAGGACTTGGCCACGCCCTCTGCCACGCGCTTGGCCTCCTGCGGGGTGGGAGCGCCCTTCACTCGCACGGTCACAAACTTGGTGACGCGCTCGCCATCCTGCACAATATGCTTGGCCTGCTCCATCATCACATAGTGGAGCGCGGCGGTGAACTTCTTCCAGCCGGGGCGGCCGGGCGCCAGCTTCACGCCGGATGCGCCGTTGGCCATCACCAGGCAGGTGTCGTTCGTGCTCATGTCGCCATCAATGGTGATGCGGTTGAACGAATGCTCCACGCCCTCGTGCACGGTGGCATCCAAATGCTCGCGGGAAACGGCGGCATCCGTGCAGACCAGGCAGATCATGGTGGCCATGCAGGGGGAAATCATGCCCGCGCCCTTGCAGCAGGAGCCGATGCGCACCGGCTTGCCGTTAATGGTCACCTCCACCGCCACCTCCTTCTCGCGGGTATCGCTGGTGATGATGGCGGAGGCCACATCATGCCCCTTCTTGGCGGAAAGGTTGGTACAAAGCTCCGGCAGGCGCGGCTCAATGCGCATCATGGGCATCGGCAGGCCGATGACACCTGTGGAGCACACCGCCACCTCCCGCGCCTGCAGGCCCAGCTCCTTGGCCACCACGCTGCATTCCTTGCGGGCCACCGCCACGCCGGCCGCGCCCGTGCAGGCGTTTGCATTGCCGCTGTTGGCCACCACCGCGCGGATATTGCCGTGGCGCAGGTGGCTCTGGCTCACGCGCACGCAAGCCGCGCGCACGCGGTTGGTGGTAAAGGTGCCGGCAGAGGTCGTCGGCAGCTCGGAATACACCAGCGCCAAATCCAGCCGCGTTGCCGTGGGCTTCTTGATTCCGCAGCTGATGGCGTTGGCCACAAACCCCTTTGCGGCCGTCACGCCGCCCTTCACTTGTTTCATCTCCTGTTCTGCCATATTGTATTCCATGTGAACGCTCTCCAGTATAATACCACGCTCCCCTTTTTCAAGAAAAAAACATGAGCATGCTTTGCGCAGTTCGCTCTTACCTGCCGCCACGTTTTCCCTCACGGGGTGGAAACGGCAACTTGAGCGGCCGGTGTATCGGCAGCTTCGCTTCTATCAGCTTTTCCCCGACCGTTTTCACAAATGCCATCAGCGGACGCCCTTCAATACGCCGTAATATCTCCTTTTCCTGTTGTTTGGTGAGCTGTACCTGAGCCGTCTCGGCCTCCACGAGCCGGGTCAGCAAATGAGTGGCGGATTCACCCCGTTCCTTTGCAAGGTTTTGCAATTTCACATAGGTATCGCATCTCAGCCATATATGCAACTGACGCTTGCAACGGTCATGCCTGTCTGTTCTCATACTCCCCACCTTACCACCCTTCCCGCCTTCGCGCAAATCCATTTTTCGTCCCCTGCTCAATTTCTCCCCTTCTCTCACGATTCAACACTGAGCAGGATCACATGGCACGCCCTTTGAAAGTCCATGTGTATGCACACACAGCGTGGAACGCGCTTGGGTGAACGGCATGTGTGTACACACACGGCTCAAACAGGCTTGGGAGTGGGCAATGTGTGTACACACACGGCGCGGGACAGGCTGGGGAGAGGGGCCATGTGTGTACACACACGGCGGGGACAGGCTAGAGAGAGCGGCATGCGTGTACACACATGGCGCGGACGCGCTTGGGGGAGCGGCATGTGTGTACACACACGGCGCGGGACAGGCTGGGGAGAGGGGCAATGTGTGTACACACACGGCGCGGGACAGGCTTGGGAGTGGGCCATGTGTGTACACACACGGCGCGGGACAGGCTGGGGAGTGGGCAATGTGTGTACACACACGGCGCGGGACAGGCTGGGGAGAGGGGCCAT
>JAZLHB010000128.1:0-6855 GCA_045616565.1 Akkermansia sp.
CCTCTGCGGTGGCGCTTTTGACCATCTTGCGCAATTCGGCAATGTCGGCAGCGGGTACGGTAATGTTCTTTTTCAACATGGCAAGGGCATTATGGCACAGCCATCCACTATTATCAAGGATTAACTTGACAAGACACTAGGGCGTCTCCAACAGTTTATCAACGGCGGGCGTGGCAGCGGCGTCTCTGCCGATATGGACGAACAATCATGTCTTTGCAACAAGGGGTATGCGGATGGGCAGTATGTGCTGCCGCCGCTGCCGTATGAAGCCGAGGCGCTGGAGCCGCTGCTGGACGCCCGCACGGTTGCCACGCACCACGACCGCCACCACGCGGCCTACGTGGCGGGTGCCAACGCCGCCCTGGAGGTCATCCGCAAGGTGGCGGGCAACGTGTACGACGAGGCTTCAGTCTCCTCCGCCATGCGGAAACTGGCCTTCAACCTGGGTGGGCATATCCTGCACTGCCTGTATTGGAACAGCATTTCCCCGCAGGCGCAGGACGGCCCCACCGGGGCGCTGGCGGACGCCATCAACGAGGCCTTCGGCAGCTACGACGGCTTCATGCGCGTGTTCCGCGGAGTGGCCATGGGCGTGCAGGGAAGCGGCTGGGTGGTTCTGGGGCGCGAGCGCATGAGCCGCCGCCTGGTGGTGCTGGGTGTGGAGAGGCACCAGGATATCCTGCTGCCGGGCTTCAAGCCGCTCCTGGCTTGCGATGTGTGGGAGCACGCCTACTACCTGCGCTACCTCAACAACCGCGCGGGATACGTGGATGCTTTCCTGCGCCAGGCAGACTGGGCCGCCGCGCTGAAACGAATGGAAAGGAGCTGCCATGAACACAAGTGCTGATTCACCGCAGGACAAGGCTGGGCAGCTGCTCTCCAGCCCATGGCTCACAGGCTCCCTGGCCGCGCTGGAGCTGGTGCTCGGCTTCATCCTGCTGAGCTTTCCGTACCTGCTGGGCATTTCCGCCGCGTGGGTGGGTGGTTTCGTGCTGCTCTTTGCGGGCGTTCTGCGCTTGGCACAGGGCATGCGCTACGCAGACCACCGCCGCTGGAACCTTCTTGCGGGCGCCGTCTATGTAGGCATGGGCGCGTTCATGGTGTTTATGCCGATGATGTCCATGCAGATCTGGACGCTGCTTATCGGGCTCACGCTTCTGCTGGGCGGCTTTGTGCGCCTGCTGGTGGCACTGGGTATGATGCAGCGCGCGGGCTCGTTCTGGCGCTTCTTCAGCGCGGCGGTCTCCATTGTTCTCGGAGCCATGGTCACCTGGGGCTGGCCGGACAGCTCGTTCTGGTTCATCGGCACCATCATTGCCGTGGAGATGATTTTCTCCGGCTGGACCCTGCTCTTCCTCTCCCTTTCCCCCAACCATCCCAGAACCGCCTGACCAGCGGGAACGGCGTGGTCACGGCGCGTGTGCCCCTGCGGCATGCGCGCCGTTTTTGCGCACAAAGGAACATTTCACCACTTGCCGACGGGGCCGGTTGGGGGAACGGTTTCCGCCGCTTGGAGGTCTTGGTGGGTATCAAGGAATTGTTGGGGATTGAAGGAATCCACCACCTTCTCCGCGAGCTCCTGGCACCGGCGGGCCTGCTGCGGGGTGAGATTCGCCAGGGATTGCCCCTTGGCGCTGAGCCTGGCGGGCAGGCCCACGGGGGATTTCTTGCACAACACCTTGTAGAAGGTGCAGGCGTTCAGGTACACACCCAGCTCGTTGGGGTGGGAGCCGTCCCCTTCGTAGAGCGTGGTGTTCGGGTACAGGCGGTGCCACTCGCGCCACACCTCGCCGCAGGGCACCAGGGCCACGCCGTCGCGGATGGCGGCCTGGCAGTACACGGCGGTGGTCTTGTCCTGCATGGCCAGGTCCGGGTTGAGGGTTCCGGGAATACAGCGCGCCCAGGTCATGAAGTACACGGGGGTTGCCTTGGCGGCATCCGCCAGCTCCTTCCACTTGCGGGTGTAGGTGAGGGTCCAGTCCGGGCGCAGGGTGGGCACCAGGCTCTGGTCCTGCAGAACCACATAGGTGAAGCCGCCTGCGGCGAGCTTCTTTTTGCACGGCGCGAACTGCGGCAGCTCGTAGAAGTCCACGAGCGCGCAGGAGCCCTCCGTAAAGGAATCCACGCGCATCTTGGCCTTGCCGGCCTTGCACGCGGCATCGAACACGGCGGGCAGATCGTTCACGAAGGTGTAGCTGTTGCCGATAAAGAGCACGGAAGGCGCCTGCGGGGCGGCCTCGGCATGAAGCATGCCGAGGGCGCACAGGACGGTGAACAGCGTGGCCTTCATGGGCGCAGACAATCAGTAGCTGCGGGCCCAGAGCACGCGGCGCGTGGTGGGGCGGCCGGTGAGGATGCAGGGGGCCTCCGGGCCCACGCCCATCTCACCCTGCGGAATGCAGCGGATGGAGATGCGCAGGCTCTTGGCCAGCTCCTCCTCCTGCTCCGGTGAGCCGTCCCACGGGCAGAGCAGCCAGTCGGCGTCACCCTCGCCCGCAAAGTTGGCCTTGAGCTCATCCAGGCTGCTGCAGGGGCGGATGTGGCTGTCGCGGAAGTCGCGCTGGCGTTTGAGCAGGGCATTCTGGATATCCTCCAGCAGCTGCACCGCGCCCTCGGTGAACTCCGTTTCGGAGATGAAGGTTTTGGCGTTGGTGTCCTGGTCGCGGCGGCAGACGCAGACGCTGCCCTTCTCCAGGTCGCGCGGGCCGATTTCCACGCGCACGGGCACGCCCTTCTTGATCCACTCCCACTTCTTGGTGCCGCCGTTGAGATCGCGGTCGTCCACAATGACGCGCAGCGGTAGGCCGTGGAAGGACATGGCGGAAAGCTTGTCCGCCAGCGCCTGGCAGTGGTCCAGAATCGCCTGGCGGGAATCCGGCTTGGGGGTAACGGGGATGATGACAATCTGGCGCGGGGCCACGCGCGGCGGGCACACCAGGCCGTCGTCGTCGGAATGGGCCATGATGAGCGTGCCGATCATGCGGGTGGAGACGCCCCAGGAGGTGGTCCAGGCGAACTGGCGCTCGTTGTTGCGGCCGGCAAAGGAGATGTTCTGAGCCTTGGCGAAGTTCTGGCCGAGGAAGTGGGAGGTGCCGGCCTGAATGGCCTTGCGGTCCTGCACCATGGCCTCCACGGTGAAGGTGCGCACAGCGCCGGGGAAGCGCTCGTGCTCGGTCTTCTCACCGGGAATGGACGGCACGGCGAGCACATCTCGCTGGAAGTCCTCGTACACCTTGTGCATGGTGGCGGTTTCGATTTCCGCCTCCTCGCGGGTCTCATGCGCGGTGTGGCCCTCCTGCCACAGGAATTCCGCCGTGCGCAGGAAGATGCGCGGGCGCATTTCCCAGCGCATCACGTTGCACCACTGGTTCACCTTGAACGGCAGGTCGCGGTAGGACTCCAGCCAGCGGGAGAACGCCGCGCCGATGACCGTTTCCGAGGTGGGGCGGATGACATACTTGTCCGTGAGCTCACCAGCGGGAATCATCTTGGTCTTGCCGGTTTCGGGGTCCTTCACGGCCTCCAGGCGGTGGTGGGTGACCACGGCGCACTCGGTGGCGAATCCCTCTGCGTGTTCGGCCTCCTTCTCCAGGTAGGCCACGGGGATGAGCATGGGGAAATAGGCGTTGGTGTGGCCGGTGCGCTTGAATTCAGCGTCGAGCTGCTGCTGGATGAGCTCCCAGATGGCGTAGCCCCACGGCTTGATGACCATGCAGCCGCGGACTTCCGAATTTTCCGCCATGTCGGCGGCCTTGATTACCTGCTGATACCACTCCGGGAAATTCTCCGCACGCGTGGGAGAGATTGCGTTCTGTTGTGCCATGCGGCAATCTTAGGGATTATCGCGGGAAAGTCAAGGAGATTCATCACTCCTCCCATTTCCACTCCACGCCGTGCCTGGTGAGCAGCTCCGGCACGCGCGGGTCCATGTTGTCCCTGCCGAGCCGGAGCGTCTTGTCTGCCTTGGCTCCGTGGCTCAGCAGGATTTCCAGCTCCTGCACCATGAAGTTCAGGGTGCGGCGGTCATCTTCGTCTGGAGCGGCCATGGAGGTCTGGTAATTGATGGTACCCACCAGCAAGCAAAGCGGGCGGGAAGAATCTTCACCGGTGGCGTTAGGATCCGCACCGTGTGAGAGCAGCCACTCCATGGCCTTCACCACGTGCTCGTTCGGAAAGCCTAATCTGCACAGCCCCTGCAGCGGGCAGGTTTGCCACAACTCCGCGCCCAGCTGCCCGCGGCGCTCCAGCTCCTCCAGCACGCGGACCGAGCAGCTCCATGGTGCAATGAACTGGAAAAAGTCGGGCATAGCCTTCCAATCCACCCTGTAACCGCGCTGCAGCGCGTAGATGAAGAGGCCTTCAATCTCGTCAACCGTGTAAGCATCGGTAGGCGATTGGAACAGGAGCGCCCAGTACATCTCCATCCTTTGCCCGGGATTGTCCCAGCGCGCGCCGTGGTCCAACAGGTAACCCAGGCATTCCTTGCGCGCCTGATACGGATAGTCGCGCTTGAATATGTTGTTGGCGGAACACACCAAGAGAGACAAGGCACCTTCTCTGACTTCGCTTTGCGCCGGGTTCCCCGGGAGCAGCTTGACGGGATCGAACAGACGGTTCAAATCCGCCCCCTTCCCCGCCAGCAGGCGCACTGCATCCAGGCAATCGTATTTCATGGCCTGCGCCACCAGGGAGACACCGCTTTCCGGGCTGCAAACATCGGCATTGCCCGTGGCGGCGGCCTGCTTGAGCAGGTCGCGCGTGGGTTCGCCCAGGCATTTCAGCAACATATCCGAGCCCAAGCGGTCTTCCACACGCTCCCACCAGGAAAGCCCCTCCTCATATTCTTGCGGAGTCTTTAAACTGAGCAAGCCGCCCATGGCGTGTAGCACGCGCCGGCAATCGGCACGCCGTTCCGGAGAGCACACATAGCCGTCGAAATCAGCCAATATTTGGCGCTCCTGCGGGGTCCACCCCTCATGGAACTCCAAGCTGCCGAGCTTCCATGCGTACAGCCAGTACGCCCCGGCGGCGCAAGCCGCCAGCGCCAGTACCAGCAGGCTTCCGCCCACCCAGGCCAGCACGCGCGGCCAGCGCTTCCGCGGCCGTTCGTCCAATTCGTTTCGCGCTGTCATATCTACCCCTTATAACACGGGAACCGACGTTTTTGTCTACGAAAAACGAAAAAGGGAAGATTTTTTGCTCAGCGCATGTCCAGCACGGGAACCAGGAGGGGTTCCACCGGGCCGGTGTAGCGGGAGAGCGGGCGGAAGAGCGTGTTGTCCTCCAGCTGCTCCAGGATTTGCGCCACCCAGCCTGCGCAGCGGGCAATGGCAAACACCGTGGTGAACATGCGGGTGGGAATGCCCAGGCTGTAGTACACCGTGGCGGAGTAGAAGTCCACATTGGCGTTGAGCCCCTTGCGGGCACGCATCATCTTGGCGATCATGTCGCTCATGCGTATCCACTTGGGTTCGCCGATGGTCTGGGTGAGGCGGATAGCGATGCGGCGCAGCTGCGGCGCGCGCGGGTCCAGCGTCTTGTACACGCGGTGCCCCATGCCGAAAATCTTCTCGTGGCGGGCCAGCTTCTCGTTGATGTAGGCCTCCACGTTGTCCTCGTCGCCAATCTCCTTGAGCATCTCGATGACAGCCTCGTTGGCGCCACCGTGCAGGGGGCCCTTGAGCGCACCGATGGCCGCAGTGATGGAGGAGTACATGTCCGACAGCGTGGATGCGGTGACGCGGGATGCGAAGGTGGACGCGCTCATGCCGTGGTCCGCATGCAGGATGTAGGCTACATCCAGGATATGCGCCTCCGCGGGGTCCGGCTCCTTGCCCTTGAGCAGCCACAGGAAATGCTCCGCCTCTCCCAAATCCGTGCGGATGGGCGGCAGGTCCAGCCCCTGGCAGATGCGGTAGTAGTACGCCGCCATCACCGGCAGCTTGGCTATCAGCGAAAGCCCGATTTCCTTCATCTGGCTCGGGTCCTTGGTGCGGTCGTCGTACATGCCCAGCATAGACACCGCCGTGCGCAGCGCGCTCATGGGGCGGGCGGTCTTGGTGGCCGTCTTGAAGAAGTCCAGGATGGGCTGCGGGAGCTCGCGGTCGTGGCGCAGGCGCTGCTGCAGACCCTCCAGCTCGTCCCTGTTGGGCAGGCGCTTGTTGAGCAGCAGGTAGATGATTTCCGTGAAGGTGCACAGGTCCACCAGGTCCTCAATCTCATAGCCGCAGTACAGCAGGCGGCCCTCCTCGCCGCGCACGTCGCTCAGGCCGGTCTCATTGGCCACAATACCCTTGAGCCCCTTGGTGAAAATGGGCTTGGAAGGATCAGGAATGAAGTCGCTCATCTGTTATGCAGGGGGCTAGTGTTCACAAATCGCCGTACCAGGCATCCTCCAGCTCGCCAAAGCCCTTGAGTTCAATCTCCGGGCGGGCCTCCACCCAAGCCTTCACGGCAGCGCGCTGTTCCTCACTGGTGAAGCGGGGATCCGCCGCATGCACGGTGATGTTGCATCCCGTGTTCTGCAGACAGCCGCTGCACACCAGGTTGTTGGGCTCCAGGCATTCGGCATCGAACGCGCGAATCATCTGCTCGCACTCGGGGGAATCCACATCACCCTTGTACTCAAAGGAAAACTCGAAGCAGAGCTCACGGTACTCTCCCACGCGGTATTTCTTGCGAAGTCGCTTTTTCATGACGCGCGTACTCTAGTGCATGCCTTGTGCTTTGTCAACAAAAAAACGCCGCTCCGGCAGATTTGTAGCGGCGACGGGTGCAAAATGGGCGGGGATGCCGAGGACAAGGGCAGCTATTCGGCAAAAAGGCTTTGCAGGGTATCAAGCCCACCCCATACTA
>JAZLHB010000129.1:0-9283 GCA_045616565.1 Akkermansia sp.
GGCAGTGCCCCGCCGGACTCCCACGCCTACTCCCATATCGTGACCGCATACGCCGCGAACTGCGGCCTCTCGCTCGCACAGCTCAAGGTGGACGAGAAGAGCAACGAGATAACAGCCATCCCGAAGCTGCTGGACATGCTCGACCTGGAGGGGTCCATCGGTCACCATCGATGCCATGGGCTGCCAGTACGACATTGCCGCAAAGATCCTCGAAAAGAAGGCGGACTACATCTTCTCGCCCAAGGGAAACCAGTCCTCCATGCGTGGAGACGCCCTCTCGCTCACCATGCACGGACAGAAGCGCGCAGGCAACTCAGCGGAAAACTTTTCCAAGCTGGTGCGCTTCGCAAGGAACATCCTGAAGCGTTGCAAGCAGACCATCGGCACCCGCGATTCCTACAACCTCATGATGACACGCGCCGCGCTCCAGCAGGACTTTTCCGTCCAGGTGTTAAGACACGTTTTCTCATGACACAACCCTAATGCGTTTGCCCTGAGCGGCGGGGCGGGATGATATGCAGGGAGCGGATTGGCGTTGCCGAGACGTGCAACCGGACAGCGGAGCCGCCCCCCCGTTCCGGTGCTCGTCTCTAAACCGCTAATATGCGCTTTGCGTATTATCCTCCCTCCACAAGAAATTATAGGTTCCCATAGATTGTTGGGACCATGCATGCCGAATCATCCTTGCTTTTGCCGGCGTGTGCGCTATACTGGGGAACGTATGAAAGAGACCCTTACCGATTTGAAGGAACGCCGCAGCTGCCGCAAGTATGAACCCCGCCAGGTGGAGCCAGATGCCCTCCGCGCCGTGCTGGAAGCCGGCACCTACGCCCCCACCGGCCACGGCACGCAATCCCCCGTCATGGTGGTGGTGCAGAACCCGGAGCTCATGGCTCGCCTTTCCAAAATCAATGGTGAAATCATGGGCGCGGATCGCGATCCCTTCTACGGCGCGCCCACGGCGGTCATCGTCTTTGCCGATACCGAGTACAAGACGGCGCGGCAGGATGCCTGCATGGTAATGGGCAACCTCATGAACGCCGCTCACGCGGTGGGCCTGGGCTCCTGCTGGATCAACCGCGCCAAGGAGATGTTCCAGCGGGAGGACCTGGCGGACCTGCGCCGAAAGTGGGGGCTCAAGGACACGCTGGAGGGCATGGGTATCTGCATTCTCGGCTATGCGGCGGAACGCGGCTGCCGCCCCGCAGCCCCCCGCAAGGACGGTTACGTGGTGTGGGACTGATACCTGCCTCACACGCACGCGAAAAGGTGTACCCCAACCATCCAAAGGTGGATGGAAACCTCCTGCGGCAGCCATTGGGTATTGCCGGAAGCCGCGTTCGTCACCCCTGCCCCTTTTCAGCGCTAGCGCGCGCGCCAGGCAGCACCGCCCGCGTCTCCGGCACAGGGCAGCGTGAGCTCACCTACGCCTACGATGTGAGCGAAGGGCGCATGCGCACCACCGTGCGCCTGGCGGACGACAGCATCCTCTCCCAAACCCTGGAGAACGGTTTCGGGGAGACCGTGGTGGAAGCCGAGGCCTCCACCACCGGGTTCATCTACACGCGTGGCGAGTACAACAACCGAGGTCAGCTCACTCGCTCATACAAGGACACCGGCGCGGGCACCACGCCCACCGCCTCCACCCTGTCGGCGCTCACCTCCACACGCAAGGTGTTGATCAGCAGCCTTTCTTCCACGCTGGCGGAAAAATCGGTTGCCATCGATGAACGGGGCTTGACAAGCACCGAGTGGACGGAGTATGGTGTAGGCACGGTCAAGGATTCCTACAGTTCCGTTCCCACCAGCTCCATCACCGCCCACCGCGTGATGGTGGATGGCTTTACCGTCTCGCAGTCCGACCACGCGGGCGTGGCTTCCACGCAGTCCCGCCGCTTCACGGAAAGCGGTATCGAATACACGCAGACGGACGGGCGCGGCAACACGACCACCTCCCGTACGGATATTGCCGGGCGTACTGTCGGCACCACGGATGCCGCAGGGAACACCACCACCACGGACTACTGCCCCTGCTGCGACAATCCCGCCATCATCACGGATGCCCTGGGCAACACCACCTGCTACCGCTATGACGAGCGCGGACGCAAGGTGGCGGAATGGGGTACGGCGATTCAGCCTGCACTTTTCACGTATGACGATGCGGACCGCATGACCACCCTCACCACCTTCCGCGCGGGTACGGAGACTATCTCCACCGACCCCGCAGGGCGCACGGACGGCGATACAACGACCTGGACCTATGACGACCCCACCGGGCTGGAAACTGCCAAGACATACGCGGACGGCAACGGCACCGTCAAGTCCTACGATGCCTACAACCGCCTGGCCACGGAGACGGACGCACGCGGGCGCGTCAAGACCTGCTCCTACGAACAGGCGCGCGGCCTCCTGCTGGGCATCACGTACAGCGATTCCACCACGGCGGAGAGCTTCGTCTACAACCACCTCGGCCAGCTCACCATGGTGACGGACAGCGCGGGCATCCGCGCCATCGGCTACAACGAGTATGCGGAACAGGGCACGGATTCCCTGCTCGCGGGCGGCAAGACCCACCTTGTCACGGAAACCCGCGACTCCCTGGGCCGCTCCACGGGCTACACCTACGCCAAGGACGGCTCCGTGCAGCAGACTGTCACCACTGCCTACGGCACCGACGGCCGCATCAGCGGCGCGGGCTTCCTCCACGGCGGGCAGGAAAAGCAGTTCACGTATGGATACTTGCAGGGTTCGCTCCTGCTGCAGACGCTCACCAAGCCCAACGGCATGAGCCTTACGCAAAGCTACGAGTCACACCGAGACCTCCTCACGCAGATGGACTACCACCGCGGCGATACCCTCGTAGCACAACGCACCTACGCCTACGACCAACTCGGCCGTCCCACGGCACGCACCATCACCCGCCAAGGCAGCACAAGGAACGATGCCTACACCTACAACAACCGCAGCGAGCTGATAGGAGACGTAGTGGACGGCTCCGGCCTTAACGGCTGGGATTACGACAACATTGGCAACCGCCGCATGGAGCACCGGAGCGACGGCTACGAGATATACACGGCCAACCAGCTCAACCAGTACACCGCCATCGAAGAAGCGGAAGGCACCTTCACCCCAACCTACGATGCAGACGGCAACCAGACCCGCGTCAAGACAAGCACGGGCATCTGGAACGTGACCTATAACGCCAAGAACCGCCCCATCCTCTTTACCAAGGACGACAACAGCGTGAGCGTGGAATGTACCTATGACTACATGGGCCGCCGTGCCACCAAGAAAGTCACCATCAACGGCATCGTCACCCTCCACCAGCGCTACCTGTACCGCGGCTATCTCCAAATCGCGTGCTGCGACCTCCTGCGCAGCAACGAGCCCTGCCTGTGGCTCATCACCTGGGACCCCACCCAGCCCATAGCCACCCGCCCCCTGGCCGTCCAGAAAGACGGCACGTGGTACACCTACGGCTGGGATTTGACCAAGAACGTGTGGGAGGTTTTCGGTTCAGCAGGTTACATACGTACGACATACTCATATTCTCCCGTAGGCAAGATAAAAACGACGGGAGAGTTCGAGCAACCATTACAATGGCGTAGTGAACTCTATGATTCTTACATAGGTTTAAATTATTTTAATTATAGATATTACAATTCTTCAGATGCTTCTTGGCTTTCACGAGACCCTATTAGCATTTTTGCTTCTTTAAACTTGTACAGATATTGCATGAATGCGTTTTATGAGCTCGATGTTTTAGGGTTGGCCAAGGGATTAAAAGGATTTAAAGCCTTTATTATGGAGATCGTCGGTGACAAACTTGTTAAACGAGGCTTTATAAAATCAGAGGAAGTAGCCGCTTCGATGGTAAGGCGAGGTAAAGATATATATATTTGCAACGGAGAAGAGGCGGCTCGAAAATTTGCTCAAAAAGTTGCTAAAGGCAAGATAATACATGACCCTCCCAACAAACCTGGTTACTATTACCATTTTCATACCAAAAGAACACATGGTCATCCCCATATATTCTATAATATCATCGGTGGTACTATAATAACAAGAGCTGCAGGAATTGCAGAAGCAAAAGAAGAGTGTGAATTTGATGTTTCTCTTGATAAGTACGTTGCAATAAATCAGCCGTATTCACCTGCTTTGAATCAATATGTTTTGAGTAATATCATGGAAAATAAAGAGCTTGCAGCAATTCTCGATTTCTTTAATCCTTGGGAAATTTTGGCAATAGCAGAAGAAGTTATAGGTGAAATACTTAGAGACGAATCCATTGAAACGGTAGGTTATTCTGTTAAAATTACAACAAAATCAACTAACAAAGTTGTATATTCTATGTTCCTGGATATTAATGGCAATCCCTCATCTGACCCAATTATTAATTTACCATATTGGTTTCATAAATATGAGCAGACTAATGGTAAAATTTCTCCAGAAGCAGAATTTGGCACGGTTTACTATAATATTTTAAAATTTATAAATGAAAGTATTCAATAGTTTTATGAATAGTAATTACGCTGCATAGAAATAAAATTGAGAGGAGGAGGAGGAGGGGCGGGGCAAAAGCCCCCGCCTCTCACACTACTGTAAGAGCCATTTGTGGCGTAGGCTATTTCTCTGCGTATGATTGGCACCTCAAAACAATAGTTTCCCACATTAGTATGGCTCAGTTACCCTTGATTATTTGATTCTGCCTTATTAGTGGTTCATTGGGGGCTTTCACCTCAGTTGTGTATTAACGCGTTGGAAGAATTAGGCTCATGAGACTAATGTATACCTAACGCGACTCAAGGGTTCTTTCCTGGTGAAGTTCAAATACTGGAGCATGGTAAACAAGGTCATCTTGGAAACGACTCGCCCGAACAATCCTCTCTGGCGCTTGGCCAATAGCCTTCGCATCTGAAATTGGGCGACAAGCTGGGAAAAGACTACCTCCACCCGTTTCCTGGCTGGACCAAAGCCTGCGGGCAACACGGGTACATCCTTCATGTTCTTCCTGTACGGCACTACCAGTTCAATTTTGGCGTAGTCAAACAAGTCCATGGCCATGAATCGGTTGAGATAGCCTGTATCGCCCAGCAGGGTGCAATTGCCGAAACGCTCCCTTACCTCGGGAATCATGTCGATGTCAGCCACGTTTGCCGGGGTCAGGTCGTAGTATTCCACAACACCGTCAGGCGTACAGACAACGTGGAGCTTGTAGCCGAAGTAGTGCTGCTTGTGGGAGGCACAGTATCCGTACCACGGGGCATTGTCTGCATTTTCCCGGTAAATCCTGCTGTTTTTCGCCCTGGCGAAGCGGCATGATTCTATGGGCATTGAATCGATGACATAGATGCGCTCGGGGTTTTCTGCTTCCATTGACTTTGCAATGATAGCGCGTAGCTTCTCGGCGTAGGGATAGGATGCCTTGCGTCTTTCGTTGTAGTTGCGGCGCGTACCGACGCGCCTTGCCAAATCAGGCATCTCGCGCTCAATCCGATTGAAGAACACGCATTCGCTTTCAATTTCCATGGCTGTCTGGTATAGCGAAAGCGCGACGATTTCCATGTCGGAGGCCCTGGGCTTGGGGGCCCTCCGGGTAATGTTGCCCTCCGAGTTGAAGACTTGGGAGGAAAAGGATTGGCAAATGGAAAAGATCGTGGTATACTCCAGCGGAGGTTGCATAAGCTGGCTTTAGCGTTGTTTTAGCGAACTTATTATACTAAAAACCAATAGCTTATGCAACCTTTTTTTATTGAATTGCCGGCGATTTATTTAGATTAATTCTAATGGGTTTCTAATTCTTCCAACGCGTGTATTATGTATTACGTGCGTAAGCATTAGACGGAAACCCTTATTGCAGGGCGGGCGATAATGGAGGCCTATGTTTACATTATCGCATACGGCCATCATCAACATACACAAGGAGCCCGTGGACATGCGCCTTGGCGTGTACAGTCTCCAGGGATTGATAGCGGGCAGCGGGTGCAGCGTGCGGGAAGGCGCGCACTACGCGTTCACAAACCGGCCGCACACGCTGCTGCGCACGGTGTGGTTCGACGGCACGGGGCTGTGCATGTTCAGCAAACGGCTGGAGCGCGGCGCGTTCAGTTGGCCGCGCGAGGCAAGCCCGGGGGAAGGCGCGTGGGAGGGCATCCAGCCCTCTGCGTTCGGCCTTTTGCTGGAGGGCATCGAGTCGCGGCAGGGGGTGCGCAAGGCGTGGTACGAGAGGTGATGCCTCCGGTTCGCGCCGCCGCTTGCTGCAGATTTGACGCGCAGGGCAGCCGCTTTTTTTGCAAAAAGTTGCGGAGTTTTCTTGACATTTGCGAAAGAAAGCGGCATAATGCACGCGCGCGCGTGCTCGCGTGAAGGTCTACGGCTTTCCGATACATGTCAAAAACCACACCAGGACAGGCATCGCTTCCCTTTTCCCATGAGGAGGAGGTGGGGATGCCGCGCGACACCATCCGCCGCCAGGCCGAAGTGATAGACATGCTCAAGGAGCAAATCGCGCGCCTGACACATGACAAATACGGCAGCGGCAGCGAGCGCAGCTTGAACGGCACCCTGGACCTGGCGGAGGATGAGCCGCCCGCTCCCGAAGCCGGGGAAGACGCGGAGGAGAAGCCATCCGCCCCGCTCAAGCGCACCCGCCGCCTCCGGGCGGACATCACCCGCGTGGTGGAGCAATCGTTTTAGCTTATATGAAGAAATGAGGCTTTGATAACATATTTTAATTTATTTATACAAACGCTAAAAATGGATTTATTATTTTCTACAGAGCATGAAATAAACATAAGTCTGTCGCCGCCTGAATGTCAAAAATTGAACATTCATATACAGTTAAAACGCCAATATAACACACCTAGTAGCCCAGCTCCTAGACGAGTATCGTTTTCAACAAAAAAAAGAAGATATGAAGAATATCTTAGTGACTTCCAGAAATACATAAAAGCTCGCGGTCTCATGTATCGTCGAAACTTTCAAAAGATACATTTTTATGAAGGTATAACATTTTCTGCGGGGGAACAATATTCATGCGTAGAGAAAGGAGGAGTATTACATATTGTTTTTCCTGCCCATTTGTGGAGTTTTATACTTGATTCAATAGAGCGGTTTACTGAGGGATATTGGTGCTTCTATTTAGTTATTCCTGAGATTGACAAATACAAATCTATAACCTTTGCTTCGCATGGCGACAATAATAACTGCTTATCAAAATTAATAGATGACACCATTTATCCGATGTGAACTAATTGATATATATTATGTATTGGATAATTAGAAATTATATATCGAAATCTTATATTGTGTTAATTTAGATAATTTTGGCTGTGTCACACATAAGTGTTGTTTTTTTCTTATCTATTGATTATCAATACTTACTTTCACAATCACTCGGAAAAGCGGGTAGACAGAGCGGAACAGACACCTGTTTTTCATGCTCTATCTCCCAGTTTATCAAAACTCTGGTGTGACACAGCCATAATTTTTTTCGATGTCAAGAACACTCCGATATTTTTAATAGCAGACAATAAAAGAATTTATCTATTATTGACTGAACGACAAACATGAAAAAAATATCTTAATAAAATATAAGATAATTCACAGTAATCACATATGTATCTAGGGAAACGCTGAACAAAAGGCCTTGACTTTGCAACCACTGCCTTGACTTGCCGTTCGACGCGACATTTCCCCTGCGGTGCACATGGATATAGGCTTTACATGGCCACAGGCCCCCTTTTGTTCACCAAAATCCAGATATCGGGGCACTATTCCCCCGTGACAACGGCCAGGGAACGGTCGGCACGGGCACACACCAGGAGGTTTGCGCTTGCGAAAAGTACCATAAAGCGGTTCATGTTCTTGGCCAGGCCCAACATACCCGCACTCACAGCTATGTTTTTCTGCTTTTCTCAGGGGAAAGATAGCCTGGAACACCTTAACGGAGTTGAATATGACGAATATATTGTCTATAACGAAGAGCTTCTCGACAAAGAGGGCAATCGGGCTGCATCATTTTTTGTAGAGGATTTCTCCTTGGAAAAATTTGTGGAAGAGGGCCTGGGGGACAGGGACGATGTGGAGGAGGATTCAGAGCCTGTAATGATAATGTACAAGCAAGAAGGTGGCAATACCTTGCTTTGCTGGGATGATGTATGGTACGCGGGAACTCTGCACTACGGGGAAGATGGATACGTCTACGTCAAGCTGCCCAAGGATACCGAGAGGAAGGAATATACAGTACCTTCCGTGTATCACAAGGGCGCGAGGGTATATTATTGGTGTTTGGGCGACTCGGATACCCGCGAACTGGAATTTTCTGAACCTGAAGGCAAGGCCCCGTCAAATGAAGTATGCATAGGCTTTGCCAAGTTGCTGCTTAAGGCACATCATGGAGAAGATGTTTCCCTGACATACAATGTGCCGGAAATGGAGCGCAGGATAGAACTTTCTGAAAAACTGCAGGAAAAGGCCCGGTTCAGCAACCAAAACTGGCTGAACCATGAATGGCAATGGCACGGGTACCTCGGCAACCCGGATGAGACCATGAAAGCCATGGGAGTGGAACCCCTTGTGAAACCGGGGCGGGTGCCCAATGTAAACTACCGGGCCCAAGGATTCAAGGAGCTTCGCAAACAACTGGAAACCCTCATTGCCAAACAGTCCGGCGCAGTTGTCCACATGCACAAAGGCATTGACAACGGAGAGATTGTGGAGTGGGATTTCTGCCTCGCAAACAAGACCCGCCTCCATGTCAGCATGGCAAATGCATACAGCAGCACCCAGGCTATGAAAATGATGTACACCTACCCGGAACGCTTCTTTGACGACAATTTCGGCGGCCTGTCCAGAGAAATCGGCCTGGATCACAAGTACAATTGCGAACAGCTGCCCGATATGCTGGAGTTTGCCGAAGGCGTGGCAGGAGAACACACCATCCGCATGAGGCAACTGATAGGCGAGGACGGCCTGCCCGTAAAGGGGAGCGAGAAGCGCAGCATCTACTTCACGCGCGGCAACACGGCGGTGGGCGTGTTCACGGACAATCCCGCGTTCAACGTTCTCCCAGCCGCCCGCGCCATAGACAAGCTGCTGGTGGAGGGCATGCGCAAGGCGGGGGAACCGCTCACGAAGGAGCAGGACTACCTGAAGGAGGACGCGGAGAAGAAGTAAAAATACACCCTCTCTTTGGAATTTGTCAGATGCCATCCACCCCGCAAGTTCAACCCCACGGCTCTGCCGTGGGGTAAAAAAATGTAGAGCCTCTTGGGAGGCTCGA
>JAZLHB010000130.1:0-7337 GCA_045616565.1 Akkermansia sp.
CGCGGGTGCGGAGAGTGGTGCAACCTCAGCAAACATCAACATCGAAAGTCAACAAACCATGTCCAACATCGGATTCCACATCAAAAACGGCGTTCAGTCCGGCATCCAGCCCGCTGCGCTCATCGTCCCCGGCATCGCCCCGGCACAACGTCGAGTGACGTCATGAAGGGAATTGGATTAGGGTTGACAGATGCTTGGAAAGGTGTAGGATGGTGGCGTGAAGAAGGGAGGGAAGAGAAAGCTGCATGTGCGCCCGGCGGAGTTTGCGGTGGCGGCGCGGATGCATGCGCTGCCGTGGTGGAAAGAGCAGCGGCGCTGTGATTTGCGGAACGCTTTGTTTGATTCCGCGCAGCAGATGCCCGCGCACCCGCCCAAGCTGCCCCCCCAGTTCAAGCGGGCGAACAATCCGCACACGTGCCGGCATTCCTGGTGAATGGCTAGTCATGCACATGGATGATGTAGCGTGAGACACCGTCCCTGCCGGTTTCCACCTTCAGGGCGTTTCCCGCAGTGAGCTTGATGCCGTTCGGCAGCAGGTATTCCGCTTCCAGGTGGGTGGGGTGGGGAATGTTCTGCTTGAGCGAGGACATGGGGATTTACAATTTACGATTGACGATTGACGATTTGCAAATTCAGGCTCCGCCGCCGCTAAAGCTGAGGCGTGGCAAGGAGCCTGCGCGCGTAAAAAAAAGGCTTGCGTGTGGGCGGGGGTGTGGTATCGTCTGGGCATGGCACGGCATGGAAAACGTGTGTTGCATGAGCGCCCTGCGGAGTTTGCGGTGGCGGCGAAGGTGCACGGCGCGCGGCGGTGGCGGGAGCGCGCGGAGCGCATGCGCGAACGGCAGGAAGCCTTGCGCAACCGCAAGATGCCCGCGCACCCGGCGCCGCAGCCCAAGCTTGATCCGTGGGATCCCCGCTTGCACCGTCCTGCAGGCAAGGTTTGATTCTTCAGCTTTCTTCAAGGTATACATAGAGGGTTCCGTGTTTGATTTCCTGGCGGATGAAGCGGAAGCGCGCGCTGCCCGGCATCAGGCTCTCCCCCTCCAGCTGGTGCGGATGCGGGAGAGGGGCACCGCGCGGACGTTTTCGGATGCCTCGCCCCAGAAGCGGTCGCCGGGGAGGGAGAGGAAATGGGTCTTCACTGCGGTTGCGACGCCGTTGGCGGCGGAGCGCCAGACGGGCTCCAGGTCGTTCTTGGAGAGGTTGGCGGCCTTGAGCTCGGGGATTGCCGGTATCTTGATTGAAACTTTCAGGCTCATAAAGAGAATTGGATTTGGGTTGACAGATGCTTGGAAAGGTGTAGGATGGTGGCGTGAAGAAGGGAGGGAAGAGAAAGCTGCATGTGCGCCCGGCGGAGTTTGCGGTGGCGGCGCGGAAGCATGCGCTGCCGTGGTGGAAGGATATGGAAAGGATGAAGGTATCCATGCACGCGCCCTGGGATGCTGAGCATCCGGCGGGAGAGGCCCACCACGCGCCGAAGCCTGCGGGCATGAAACGGCGCAACAATCCGCATACGTGCCGGCATTCCTGGTGAATGGCTAGTCATGCACATGGAGGATGTAGCGTGAGACACCGTCCCTGCCGGTTTCGACTTTGAGGGCGTTTCCCGCAGTGAGCTTGACGCCGTTCGGCAGCAGGTATTCCGCCTCCAGGCGGGTGGGGTGGGGAATGTTCTGCTTGAGTGAGGGCATGGCGTTGTAGAAGGGGCGGATGTTTTCGGAGGCCTCCCCCCAGAAACGGTCGCCGCCCAGGGAGAGGAAATGGGTCTTCACTGCGGTGGCGACGCCGTTGGCGGCGGAGCGCCAGACGGGCTCCAGGTGCTGCTTGGAGAGGTTGTCTGTATTCAGCTCGGGGATTGCGGGTATCTTGATAGAGACTTTGAGGCTCATGAAGAGAATTGGATTTGTGTTGACAGATGCTTGGAAAGGTGTAGGATGGTGGCGTGAAGAAGGGAGGGAAGAGAAAGCTGCATGAGCGCCCTGCGGAGTTTGCGGTGGCGGCGCGGAAGCATCGTTTCGCCTGCTGGCATGAGAGCGCCAGGGAGAGTGCAGCGATGCGAGCCCCCTGGGATGCTAGCCATCCCGCCGGAGTGGCACATCACGCGCCGAAACCGGAAGAGTTGAAGGCACGAAACCAGATTCAGGCTTATCCGTGACGCGGATGGTGATGCGGCAGCCGCCGTGTGGGAGGGGTTGAGGCCGGCGTTGGCGAGGTTGTGGATGGCGTGCAGTAGGTCCATGGCTGGTGATTTTTTTGAAGATTTTTTCGATTTGGTGTTGACTTGGCGGTGGGGAGGTGGTAGGGTTGCGTCATAGGAAGCCCCTTTCGCCTATGAACTCCAGTTAGCTGGAAGTTCTTTCTAGCGAGGGGGCTTTTCCTGTTTTCAGGTAGAAGGAGTAAAGCTCTGGCTTGGTCTTGTTCTTGAACTTGATGACGGTAATGTCCGCAAGGATGGGACGTGTGGCGCCCTCAACATTGCAGGGGGCGGTGAAATGCCACGCCTTTTCCCGTTTGTCCGCACCATGCTTGGGCTCTTCCTCGCGGGGCTTTCCCGCACGGGCAAGTAGCTTGTCAACCATCGCCGCTTGTTCCATGTGGATTCGCGTCTGCTGGTCCGGGTCTTTGATTCCCGCGCGTTTCAGGGCAGACTGGGAATTGTGGATCCTGGGAGCGGTAGGTCGCGCAGCGTTTCCGCCCGCCCGCTTCCACGGTCAGCACGTAGGGCCGCACGGTATAGCTGTAGTCGCGCCACATCTTGCAGATGCGGCCGGCCATATCGTTGTAGGTGTGCAGTAGGTCCATGGCTGGTGATTTTTTTTGAAGATTTTTTCGATTTGGTGTTGACTTGGTTTCTCTATGTGCTAGATTGTTCCTTGAGAGGGCAGGCGACCGTTAAGGTGAACCGACTTCAGGAGAATTCCCTGTTCCCCTCTCTTTTTTTTTGCCAACTAAGTATTCGGTGGTGAAGTAGAGCATGCCGCGCCCGTTGTTTCCTATGCGTTCAACAAGGAGGTACTGCTCGTCCCCGTACGTTTTCGTGTAGGTGATTTTGGGGCCTTTCTTGTCCCTCCCGTAGGTCGCCGTGTCGTAATTGTCGGTGATGTCCGGTATCAACAGGTATTCATCTTCGCTCAAATCGTGCTTTGCGGAATGGGCGATGCTCATTGCCGATATGCTGTGACGGTAGCCCGCCAAATCTCGGCCTGATTGCCTCTTTATTTCCTCCACCAATTTGGGTGAAGCCTCGTGCAGTAGGTGGTGAACCGCAGAATGCTGCTCGCCCGGTTGCCGCTCGTTGTACTCCTTCCATACGGCGGAGATTTCTTTCCCTACCGCTGTACCCCTAACAGCCGCGGCGGCTTTCTTGACCGCGCCGTTTTCGTCCTCTTTCATCTCGGTTTGTCCGCTCTTGGGCTTGTCGCCATCCTTGTCGTCCTTCAGCTCCGGGTGGTGGTGCGGGCAGTGGGCGGGGTCCTTGGCATGGCATTCATCATCCTCCGGGTCGCTGTTGGCTACGGCATCCGCCAGGGCGCTTGCGGCGGTGGCGGCGTCGTGGGCGATGAGGTTTGGGTTGAGGGAGCCGTTGGCGAGGGAGTTGATGGCGGCGAGCTCGTTCGCGCTGAGGGGCGCGGATTCGGGATTAGGATTAGGATTAGGATTAGGATTAGGATTAGGATTAGGATTAGGATTAGGATTAGGATTAGGATTAGGATTAGGATTAGGATTAGGATTAGGAGGGAGGGTGTGGTTAGAGGAGTTTGAGCTGTTCTTCTGCGAGGGCGAGGGCTTCCGGGGAGAGGCCGCCGTTGGCGACCTTTTGCTCCAGCGCGGCGCGAGCGGCATCCGCTGCGGCGGCGCGCTGCTCCAGGAGGGAGACGCGGCGGGCGTCCAGCTCCTGGGCCTGTGCCTGGAGGACGAGGGAGAAGAGCATTTTCACCAGCTTGGCGTCCGCGCCGGGCTGGGTGGCGAGGTCCATGACCTTTTGGCGGACGGCGTTGAGTGCGGCGGTGGTCATGTCCTCCCCGCCTTTGAGAGCGGCGAGCTCGCGGGCGATTTTCTGCTTGCGGGCCCAGTGCTCCGGCATGACGTGTACCTGGTAGTAGTCCGCCACGGATGTGCGGCTGCACTTGAGGCCGTGCTTTTTGAGGAAGGCGAGGACGTCGTTGTAGCCTTTGCCGTCCAGGAGCATGGCGTCCACCTCGCCGCGGGCTTCCGGGGAGAGTTTGGCGAAGGTGGAACTGCTGTTGAGCTTACGCATGGTGGGGATTTACGATTTACAATTTACGATTTACGATTTGGGAAGCTAGCGGCGGCGGTGCCGCCGGGAATTTTTGAAATTGTCAATTGTCAATTGTACCTTGTAAATTAATCGAGGGTGTTGGCGAGGGAGTTGATGGCGGCGAGCTCGTCCGCGCTGAGGGGCGCGGCTTCTTGATTTACGATGTACGAGGTACTAGGTACTATTTGGGAATCTTGCGCGGCGGCGGCGCGGTTGGCGACGGCTGGGGCTGGTTCGGCATCGTCCAGTTGGGGCGCGGGTTTGAGGGGCATGCCCATGCGCTGCTGCATGGCGGCCTGTGTGGGCACGTACCCGGCGGCCTTGGCGGCGTAGATGGCGGTGGAATCCATGTTGGCGGAGGTGACCTCTATGCCGAGCAAGTCGCTCGCCACAGTATCCTCTGCGCGGTAGCCCGCAGTTGCGAGCGTGGCCAGCATGGTGGCAACGGCCGCGTGGTCCTCCTGCTCCTCGTCACCGAAGACGAAGTGCACCAGGATGGGCTGGCCCGGGAACGCCTCCTGCAGGATGCGGCGGCAGTACTGGGAGTCCACGGCGCGGGAGATGGAGCGTGCGGAGGCGGCGCAGAGGCGGTCGAAGGAGTCGGCGTGCGCGTTTCCTGCGAGGGTGCCGGAGCCGGATTCGGCCTGGACGGTGAGGAGGCCGCCGAGGACGAGCTTGATGATGGCGTCGTCGCACCACTTGGCGCGCTGCTCGAAGGCCTGTGCGTTGTCCTTGGTGGTTTCCACGGTCTGGAACTTGGTGCCGGCGGGGACGGTGCCGCGGCCATCGCCGACGATGCGGCGGACGACGGCATCAAACTCCGCGCGGCGCTCCTCCGGGATGGAGGGGGGATTATCTGGAAGTACAAAGTACAATGTACAAAGTACAATGTAGGAAGTACGGCGCGCATGCGCGCGCGTGGTGGTGGTTATTGGTTGTTGAGGATGTGGTTGAGGGTGGCCTGGGCGGCTTCCGTCGCCGCAGCATGCAGCTCTTCCCTGCTCGGCAGCACCTCCGGGTGCGCCGGCACGGTCGCCTGCTTCACCAGGCTGCCCAGGATGCGCAGCGGGGTGACAGTCTTGTAGCGATTGCGGATTTTTCCCGTCTTGGTAACATAAGGCGTGGCGTGGCGCTCCTCCATGTCCATGACGAGGTACACCTTGCCGCTACCCTTGCGCTTGATGGCGCGGACGGTGTCCGCGCCCGCGCAGGAACTCGAAGAGGGAATCGCCCTTGGCGCGGATGGGGCCGTTCTGGCGGGGGATAAAGATGGATTTGGTGGGCTTGCCGGTGACCTCGCTCGGCTTGCCTGTGGGCTTCACCGTTCCGCCCTGGTACTGTAGCCGCACACCGCGCTGGTACACGCCAATCTGCCAGCGGTTGCGGGAAAGCGGAACCACCCGCACCTTTTCGGAGGCCTCCCCCCAGAAGCGGTCGCCGGGGAGGGAGAGGAAGTGCGTTTTCACCGCGCTGGCCACCCCGTTCGCCGCGCTCCGCCACACAGGCTCCAAGTCCTGCTTGGAGAGATTGGCGGCCTTCAGCTCGGGGATTGCCGGTATCTTGATTGAAATTTTCAGGCTCATAAAGAGAATTGGATTTGGGTTGACAGATGCTTGGAAAGGTGTAGGATGGTGGCGTGAAGAAGGGTGGTAAGAGAAAGCTGCATGAGCGCCCTGCGGAGTTTGCGGTGGCGGCGCGGAAGCACGGAACGCATGGCTGGCGGCTAGGAGAAAGGCTCAGCGTTGCCTTGCATGCCCCCTGGGATGCTAGCCATCCCGCCGGAGAGGCACATCACGCGCCGAAACCGGAAGAGTTGAAGGCACGAAACCAGATTCAGGCTTATCCGTGACGCGGATGGTGATGCGGCAGCCGCCGTTGGGGAGGGGTTGAGGCCGGCGTTGGCGAGGTTGTGGATGGCGTGCAGTAGGTCCATGGCTGGTGATTTTTTTGAAGATTTTTTCGATTTGGTGTTGACTTGGCGGTGAGGTGTGGTAGATTGAAGTTCCTGACGGCACCTCGCGTTGGCGGAACCGAAAAGCCATAGCGAGTAAATTGGGCACGAGCGCCGTGTTACCCGTCATGACACCCCCGTTCCCGACGGGGGGTTCCTATTTCTTCTTCTGGAGCGTTTTGTCGTAGCTCTTGAGCAGTTCTGACATTTTTTTGATTTTTGGTGTTGACTTGGTGGTGGGGAGGTGGTAGGGTTGCGTTGAAATCGGTGAGGGCTAGAAGCCGTATGGGACGCAAGTCATCCGCGGGATGCCCTCACCGGTTTTCTATTTTCTGAGGAAGAGGAAATAAATCTTGGGTGGCCCTCTCAGGCCCTCTGCGTTTTTTTTGAACTTTTTTTCGATTTGGTGTTGACTTGGTGGTGGGATGGTGGTAGATTGTACTCGCAACAGGCCACCTAAAGCCGGGCGCCCCGCATAAAAATAAGTCGCGGTCCGGAGGGTGGCCATTTTTTTACCCTGATTTCTTGCAGTACAGGAAATATACCTTGGGCTTCATTCCTTTCTGTTTGTATTTTTGCAGGCTGAAGTGCGCCTCGTAGTCCTTTGCATCGGCTTTTCTTGAACTTTTTTCTCTTTTGCTGTTGACTTCGTGGTGGGGTGCGGTAGGATTGCGGTGAAAGGAGTGTTGAAGACCGTCCCAAAGGTGCGTCCCGGGAACTCATTGTTCTTCAACACTCCTTTTCGTGTACATGAAGTGTGCGCGATAATCGTCGGGGGCGTATTCATGCACGGAGAATACGGCTACACAGCTGTTGCCGCTCGCCTTTGAGATGAAGGGGTGCTCCAGTGTATGCACGTTTTTAACATTGCTTTCCCCTGTAAGCCTACCTTCATCTGCTTTTTTTGAAAAAAAATCATTTTTTGTTGTACATTTTGCCTTCTGGGTGCTTATACGTAGTAGAGAGCGCCATCATGCCGCGGGTGCGGAGAGTGGTGCAACCTCAGCAAACATCAACATCGAAAGTCAACAAACCATGTCCAACATCGGATTCCACATCAAAAACGGCGTTCAGTCCGGCATCCAGCCCGCTGCGCTCATCGTCCCC
>JAZLHB010000131.1:0-14651 GCA_045616565.1 Akkermansia sp.
CATGGCCCTGGCGGTCGTGAAAAACACGCCTGTCCCCTGTGGCCGCACTAAAAGCTTGAAAGGCAGAAGGTTACGGGCAGCATGGTCCGAGGATTTCCTTGAGCAATTACTTATCAATCTTTAACATGCGTCAGCCCTGCCTACCTCCCCACGGAGACAACCTCCACCTTGACGGGGGCCACGCCGGAACCAATCATGCCGATTTGGCGTGCGGCGGCGGTGCTCAGATCAATAATGCGGCCGCGGGTGAAAGGGCCGCGGTCCGCGATACGGCATTCGCAACTGCGGCCGTTCCTGAGATTGGTGACACGCACGGTACAGGGCATGGGCAGGGTCTTGTGCGCCGCATAATAGGGGCCGTATTTGCGGGCCAGCCTGCCGGAGCTGTAGTAGGATGCCTCCCCGGTTTCCGAGTATTTCATGGCTGCGGCGGCACCCATGGGGCGGTACCACTTGCCGCGCACGCGGTAGGGGCGCATCTTCAATCCCTTGTCGGAGACATTGGGCGTGGCTTTTGTTATCCGGGCGGGGCTCACCTGCTGCTGGGAGCAGCTGACGTTCAACAGCGGCAGGAGCAGCAGCGCGGCGGGGGCTGCCAAAGCGGGTAAAATACGGCCTTTCATCCCGCAACCATAGCAAATTCCACCCCTCAAGACAAGCATTTTCTAAAATATGGACGCGCGCCGATTTGTTTCATAAAAATTAAACAAGTACAAAAAAATGCATTTTTTGCAAAAAAAATAGAAAAAAAAGTTGACAGTCGGGGTGTATTGGAGTGTACTGGTGGGGTACGCAAGTGTACGCAAAGGCATGGATAATGCATCAAAAGTCATGTTCACCGGCAATGTGACGCACAAGCTGGACCCGAAGAGTCGCGTGGCGATTCCTGCGGGTTGGCGTGCGGCGCAGGAGGGAGCATTGACGCTGATTGACGCGAATTACGACAGCTATCCTGTGCTGAAATGCTACACGGCTGAAAGCTTTGCGGACAAGGTGGGAGCCATCCGCACACAAGCGGAGGCGCGCGGGGTATCGCCGGGTGATTTGGACCGCTACATCGGCATGATCACGGGGCGCAGCTTCCAGGCAGAGCTGAGCAGCCAGGGCAAGCTGCTCATCCCCAAGCCGCAGCGCGAGCGCTTGAAACTGAAGGACACCGCCACCATTGTGGGCCGCGGAACATATTTCGAGATTTGGTCGCCGGAGGACTACGCCCTCACGAACACGCCGGAGGCCGTCTCCAAGATCGAACTCGACCAACTCTTCCACATTCTCTCATGAGCCAAGGGATTACGATGATACAGGCCATGGGACACAGGCCGTCCGGAAGTTGCTACCGCGTGCTGATGTGGGAGGAGGGCGCCCTTACCGACGACGAGCTGGAAGCGTGGCAGCGCGAGCGCGCGGCACTGCTCGCGCGCATGCGTGATGCAGGCGTGAAGGGGGCGCGCGGAACGCTGGGCACCCTGGAGCGCGAGCTGCGCGAGCTGTCTGCACGCGCCATCGAAGGGCCGTTGTCTACGCGCGGGGGCGCGGGGCTTTCGCGTACGCGCGCGGAGGCGCTGGCGCGAACGCTCGCGCAGGAGCCGGGGCTGCTGGGCTACCGCATTTCCGGCAGCAGTGCGGAAATCCTGCAGGAGCTCACCGGTGAGGAGGGCGTGGATGCCCTGCTCCGCCGCTGGACCGCCGCCACGCCGGACACCGCCTGGTGCCGGATGCCGCTCATCGAGGTGCTGCAGGCGGCAGAGGCGGAGAGCCGCCGCGCCGTCATGGAGGCGGAGAGCGCCATGCTGGAGGAACCCGCCGCCGATGCGGACAACGGCAGCGCGGATGAGGAAACCTTTCACCACGTCACCGTGCTGGCACGGGAGGCTGTGGATGCCCTGCAGCCCGCAGAGGGCCGCGTGATGGTGGATGCCACCCTGGGCGGCGGCGGCCACAGCGAGCTCATGCTCCAGGCCGGTGCCACCGTGTGGGGAATCGACCAGGACCCCGCCGCACGCCGCGCCGCACGCAAGCGCCTGGCCGCCTACGGCGACCGCCTGCACATAGTCTCCGGCAACTTCCGCAACGCCGCGCAGCTGCTCGCCACCAACGGCGTGGGGCAGGTGGACGGCCTGCTGGCGGACATCGGCATCTCCTCCCCGCAGGTGGACTGCGCGGAGCGCGGCTTCTCCTTCCTGGCGGAGGGACCGCTGGACATGCGCATGAACCCGGAGGCCCCGCGCAGCGCGGCAGACATCGTGAACAACGCAGACGAGGCCGAGCTGGCGGACATCCTGTGGCGGTACGGCGAGGAGCGCGCCAGCCGCGCCATTGCCCGCCGCATTGTGCAGGAGCGCAAGAAAGCCCCCATCACCACCACCACGCAGCTGGCGGATATCATCTGCACCGTGCTGCCCCGCAAGGGACGCCAGCACCCCGCCACCCGCAGCTTCCAAGCCCTGCGCATAGCCGTGAACGATGAGCTCGGGGCGCTGGAGGAGCTGCTGCATAGCGGGCTCGCCCTGCTCAAGAGCGGGGGCCGCTTCGCCGTCATCACCTTCCACAGCCTGGAGGACCGCGCCGTGAAGCGCTACTTCGAGCATGTGACCCGCGCAGAAATAGACCGCCCGGAGTGGCCGGCCCCGCGTCCCAACCCAGACTACGCGGCCCGCGCCGTCTTCCGCAAGCCCGTGGTTGCGGGAGAGGCGGAACTGGCCGCCAACCCGCGCTCCCGCAGCGCCAAGCTCCGCGTCATCGAAAAACTTTAGCACCCTTTCCCAAGAATGACCCGTTCCCGATACGCTTCCCGCATTAGTTTCGCCTTCCTGGTCTGGATGGTGGTCTTCGCCATCCTGGCCGCCACGGGCGGAGTGACGTACTCCGTGCTCAAGAACCGCCAGGTGGCGGTGCGCACGGAGACGGAAAAGCTCCGCCGCGACACCGCGCTGTGCCACCTCAACGCCAACCAGTACCGCGCCAAGACCAACGGCCTCTCCAACCGCTGGGACATGCGGGAGCGCCTGGAGCAGGAGCACTCCCAGCTGCGCGATATCGACCGCAGCCAGATTGAAATCGCCCGCGCCCTGCGCACCGGCATGGCACGCCTGACCAAAGCCACCCTTCACCAGTAACGCAGAAAAAACGTATCCCGCATGAAGACCAAGGTTCCATTCGCTTCCCGCGCGCTTGTGCTGTGTGCCGCCATTCTCGGCATCTCCAGCGTGATTGCGGCCAAGCTGGTGGAACTGCAGATTGTGGATTCCGCCAACCGCCGCAGCATTGCCGCAGACGAGCTCATCGACAAGGAGGTCATTCCCGCCATGCGCGGCCGCATCACGGACCGCAACGGGGAAATGCTCACCAACAACATCCAGAGCGAAACCCTGGTGGCGGACCGCTACCACCTGCGCGAGCTCAACGTGGTGGTGGAAGGCCTGGCCTACAACCAGGCCATCCACGATGAACGCTGGGATGCCACCGCGGATCCCAAGGAGCGCCAGCGCATCGTAAAGGAGTACAACCGCAAGCTCATGGACAACGCCACGCGCAAGCTCACGCAGGAGGAGAAGCAGGAGCTGCGCAGCAAGCTCAAGCCCGGCGATGCCTCCGCCAACCGCCTGCTGGACTACGACCAGGAGGTGTGCCGACAGTACTTCGAGCTGCACGACAAGCTGGTGGCAGAGGTGCTCTACCCCTTCCTCTCCCACACCGAGGTGGAAGACACCACGCCCGCGGAGCCGGAGTTCAAGACCGTGACCACGCGCGACAAGAAGGGCCGCAAGGTGACCACGCGCGTTCCCGTACAGCCCAAGAAGCGCATGCGCTTCATGACCCGCGAGGACATCATCGAGAAGATTGCCCAGACGGAAACCGCGGAATACAACCGCCGCGCAACGGCCAACGGCGAACCCACCAAGAACTTCCGCAACAACATCATCCTGGCGCGCGGACTCTCCCTGGACACGGCAGACAAGCTGCGGGAGGCCCTGCGCAACGCCCACATCCACGGGCTCACCGTGCAATCGGAAATGCGGCGCTCGTATGTGATGCCGGAGATGCTGTGCCACGTGCTCGGCTATGTGAACCATGAAAACCAGGGCATGAGCGGCATCGAGGCCACCTACCAGGACAGCCTGGCCGGCATCAACGGCTTGCGAGAGTACCGCCACAATGCGCGCGGCCAGGTGCTTGCCAATGAGGACGACCGCTATGTGCCGCCCAGCAACGGGCTCAGCCTCCGCCTCACCATCGACATGCGCATCCAGGCCATCCTGGAGCAGGAACTGGACAAGGGCATGCGCCACTTCCGCGCCAAGCGCGGCTGCATGATTGCCGTGGATCCCAAGACCGGGGACATCCTCGCCATGGTGAGCCGCCCCGCGTTCGACCTCAACACCAAGGAACTCATCACCCCGGACGGCAAGTTCAAGCGCGGCTCCGTGATGGACAGCAACGGCAAACCCGTGACGGGCGATTTCAACTTTGCATGCCAGACGCGCTACGAGCCGGGTTCCACCTTCAAGGTGATTGCGGCCACCACCGCGCTGGACACCGGGAAGATGAGCATCGGCACGCGTGTGAACTGCTCGCCGTTCGCCGTGGGCAACGCCTCCGCCATCAACGACGGCCGTTTCAACTACGGCTCCCTGCCGCTCTGGGGCGTGCTCGCCAAATCCTGCAACCCCGGCACCGCCCGCATCGCGCTCGCCTGCAAGTGGTCCAACTACAAGGAGTATGTGCGCCGCTTCGGCCTGGACAAACCCGCCAAGATAGACCTGCCCGCCGGCGGAGCCTGCATGATTTCGGACGGCTCCAACATCGTCAACTTCTCCCGCATGGCCTACGGCTATGCCGTCTCCGTCTCCCCGCTGCACATGGCCATGGTCTACGCCACCATTGCCAACAACGGCGTGCGCATGAAGCCGCGGCTCATCGATTGCGTGCTCAAGGACAACGGTGACGTGTACGATGCCTGCGAACCGCAGGTGGAGGCGCGGGTGATGAGCGAGAAAGCAGCGGCGGACCTGCGCTACGCGCTGGAATCCGTGACCAAGAGCAAGAACCCGGAGGGAGTGAACCGCGGCACCGCCACGGCAGCCGCCATACCGGGATTCCGCATCGGCGGCAAGACCGGCACCGCCAAGAAAGTGCGCTCCGGCGGCGGATACTACGAGGGGCTCTACACCGTATCCTTTGCGGGCGTGCTGCCGGTGGACAACCCGCGCATGGTCATCATGACCGTGATAGACGAGCCGCACCCCACGGACTGCAACCCGGGCGGCGGCACGGTGGCCGCGCCCATCTTCCGCGCGGCGGCGGAGCGCATCATCAACCTGCTCAACCTCACGCCGAGCGATCCCTCCGCCTTCGAGCACTACCGCAACGAACAGAAACTCTCTGCCAATACCAACAAGCAATGAACCGCCAATCCATCTTTTCCGTCATATCCGGAGCCACCGTCACGGGCAAGCTCAAGAAACCGCTCACCCTGGTGACGGATGACAGCCGCAAGGTGATACCGGGCTGCTGCTACATAGCCGTGAAAGGCACAAAGTTCGACGGCCACAGCGCTATTCCCGCGGCCATAGCCGCCGGGACCGCCGCCATTGTGGCGGAAACGCCCGTGAGCGGGGAAGCGCGAGAGAAGGACATCTGCTGGGTGCAGGTGCCGGATTCCCACCGCGCCAACGGACGCCTCATGAGCGCGTGGAACGATTTCCCCAGCAGCAAGATGGTGGTGCTCGGCGTCACCGGCACCAACGGCAAGACCACCATCAGCTACCTCGCCAACGCCATCTTCCGCGCCGTCTGGCAGCGCGCCGGGCTCATCGGCACCATCATCTACGACGACGGCGCGCACCGCACGCCCTCGCACAACACCACACCCGGCTGCGCAGAGCTGCAATCCATGTTCGCCACCATGGTGAACAACGGCTGCCGCGCCGTGGCCATGGAGGTTTCATCCCACGCGCTGCACCAGCAGCGCACCTCCGGCACACTCTTCCGCGTGGGCATCTTCACCAACCTCACCCAAGACCACCTGGACTACCACGGCGACATGGAGAGCTACTACCAGGCCAAGAAACTGCTCTTCACGCGCATGGCTGAGAAAGAGGAAGCCAAGGCCACTGCGGTCATCAACATTGACGACGAGTACGGGCGCCGCCTGGCGCAGGAGCTGGCGCCGCAGATGCGCGTACGGACCTTCGGCCTGGCGGAGGACGCGGATTTCCGCGCACTGCCGAAGCTCACCACGCTCAAGGGCAGCCAGTACGAGCTGGTGTACCAGGGCAAGAGCTACCTGGTGCGCACCCCGCTCATCGGTGCCTTCAACCTCTCCAACAGCCTGGCCGCCCTGGCCGGCGTGGTTTCCGCCGGCGTCAACATCCGGGATGCCGTGACCTGCCTGGCGCAGAGCCCGCAGGTGCCCGGCCGCATGGAGCTGGTGAGCAGCGTGAACAACGTGCAGTGCTTTGTGGACTACGCGCACACGCCCGATGCCGTGGAGAACGTATGCCGCACGCTCAAGGAGCTCTGCCGCACCGGGCGTCTCATCACCATCTTCGGCTGCGGCGGCGACCGCGACCGCACCAAGCGCCCGCTCATGGGCAAGGCAGCCGCGCAGCACAGCGATATCTGCGTGGCCACCAGCGACAACCCGCGCACGGAGGACCCGGATTCCATCATCGATGAAATCATGCCCGGCATCCCCAAGGAGAAGCAGCACCGCATCACCGACCGCGAGGAAGCCATCCGCGCCGCGCTGGAAATCTCGCGTCCAGGCGATGTGGTGCTCATTGCCGGAAAGGGGCATGAGAACTACCAGATCTTCGCCACGGAAACCATCACCTTCTCAGATGCCGCCGTGGTGCAGGCCTACTACCGGGAGAAGAACCCGGAGGGCATCAGCATTCCCTCCCGCAAGCCGGAAGGCAGAAAGAAAGACGACTTGTCATGACCAGTATCACCATAGACGAACTGCTTGCCGCCACCGGCGGAACCGCCGCCGCGCGCGGTGACCGCGCCGTAACCGCCGGGCTCACCACGGACAGCCGTGCCGTGGCGCCGGGCTGCATCTTCCTGGCCCTGAGCGGCGAGAGGTTCGACGGCAACAACTTTGCCGCGGAAGCATCCCGCAAGGGTGCCGCCGCCGTGGTCGTCTCCCGCCTGGAGGGCGAGTACGACCCCGCATGCACCGTGGTGCAGGTACCGGACACCCTGGCCGCGCTGCAAAGCCTGGCCAAGTGGTGGCGCGGGCAGCTGGAACCCATCCGCGTGGTGGGGCTCACCGGCTCCAGCGGCAAGACCAGCACCAAGGACATGACGCTCGCCATCCTGCGCCAGCACTACAAGGCCGTGGCCACCAGGGGCAACCTCAACAACCACATCGGCGTGCCCCTGAGCATCCTCTCCACGGAGAAGGGAACGGAGGCCGCCGTCTGGGAGATGGGCATGAACCACCAGGGTGAGCTTGCCCCGCTCTGCGACATGGTGCAGCCCCAGGTCGGCATCATCACCACCATCGGCTCCGCACACCTGGAATTCCTGGGCACGCGCGACAATATTACAAACGAGAAATGCACCGTGGCGCGCGCCCTGCCCAAGGACGGGTATATGATATTCCCCGCGCGCGACGACTATGCAAACTACATAGCCGCGCAGACGGATGCCACGCCCATAGCCGTGGGCGGGCACCATTCGCGCGTGCAGGCGCTCAACCAGCGCAGCTCCCCTTCCGGCACCACCTATACACTCTATATAGAGGATGCGGGTGAAATCGCCATCAACCTGCCCGTGCCCGGCGCGCACATGGTGAGCAACAGCCTGCTGGCCGCAGCCGCAGGCTGGAAGCTCGGCTGCTCGCTGGAGGAAATCGCCGCCGGGCTGGCATCCCCCGCCCTCACCCGCGGCAGGCTCGCCTGCGCGCAGGTGGAGGGCTTCACCGTGGTGGACGACACCTACAACGCCAACCCGGAAAGCATGAAGGCCGCACTGGAAACCGTGGCCGCGCTCAAGGGTCCCAAGCGCCGCTTCGCCGTGCTCGGCAAGATGGGAGAGCTGGGAGAGAGCGGCATTGCCGCCCATGCGGACATGGGCTGGTGCGCCGCATCCCTGGGCTATGCCGCCGTGGTGGTGGTGGGCGCGGAATGCGCGGAAACCACCGCACTGTGCCAGGCTGCCGCAGAAAGCATTCCCGCCATGCTGGTGGAAACGCCGGCGGAAGCCGCCGCCGCCCTGCGCCAGTTCATCCAACCCGGTGACGCCATTCTCTTCAAAGGTTCCCGCTCCGCAGGAATGGAGCGCACCATGTACGAACTCTTCCCCTCACTTCAAAACAATTCATCCAAATGATTAATTTCATCACAAACATTCCCGTCCCCACACAGGTCCTGCTGGCCCTGCTTGTTCCCTTCGTCATCTCGCTGTGCATCGGCAACCGCGTGGTGAACATCCTGCGCGCAATGAAAGCGGGGCAGCCCATCCGCGAGGCACGCAAGGGCGTGCTTGCCCCGGAGCACCAGGGCAAGGTGGGCACGCCCACCATGGGCGGTGTGATGCTCATCGGCTCCCTGCTGCTCACCAGCGTGCTGTTCCTGGACATGACGGACCCGCGCATCCAGTGCTGTGTGTTTGTGACCGCCGTAACCGCACTGCTGGGATTCCTGGACGACTTTGCCAAGATTACCAAGCACAGCACAGACGGCGTGAGCGGGTGGTTCAAGATTGCCATTCAGGCCGTGGCCGCCGTGGGTTCCGCGTTCTACCTGTACCACACCATCCCCTCCATCTCCGCCATGTACGTGCCGTTTTACGGCATGCTTGACATCGGCGCCTTCTTCATCCCGCTGGCCCTGCTGGTCATCATCGGCTCATCCAACGCCGTGAACCTCACGGACGGGCTGGACGGACTGGCCTCCGGGCTCATGGTGATAGCCTCGCTGGCCTTCTGCATCATCCTCGTCTTCACGCTGGACAGCGTGTGCCCCTCACAGGGCACGGCCGTGCCGGTGATTCTGTTCCTGCTGGCCATTGCGTCTGCGTGCGCGGGTTTCCTGTGGTTCAACTGCAACCCTGCCAAGATGTTCATGGGGGACACGGGCTCGCTGGCGCTGGGCGGGGCGCTGGGCACGGTGGCTGTATGCACGCGCACAGAGCTGCTGCTGGTGATAGTGGGCGGCGTGTTTGTGGCAGAGGCGGTATCCGTGATGATTCAGGTGATGTGGTTCAAGTACACGCGCATCACGCGCGGCGAGGGCGTGCGTTTCTTCCGCATGGCTCCCATCCACCACCATTTCGAGAAAGGCGGCCTGAGCGAGACGCAGGTGTGCGTGCGCTTCTGGCTGGTGGGGCTCCTGCTGGCCGCTGCGGGCATTTCCCTTTCCATGCTGGTTCTGGATGCCTGCGGCTTCCCCATGGACATATCCGCCCTCAACATCTTCTAAACCGATAGAGAAAAAACCTATGAACCTCAACGGCAAGAAAATCGCCATCCTGGGAGCCGGGCGCAGCGGCGTGGGAGCCGCCCACCTGGCGCTCTCCAAGGGTGCGGCGGAGGTGTGCATCTTCGATGCCAACCCCAAGGCCTTTTGCAGTGATGCGCAAATCCCCTTCGTGGCCGGCGCCACGGAACAGCACGCGCACGAATACAAGGCGGATCTCGTGGTCATCTCCCCCGGCATCGAGGCGGACATCCCGTGGACCCTCTCCTTCGCGTGCGCCGGCGCACCCGTCATCGGCGAGACAGAGCTGGCCTACGCCTACTGCACCTCGCGCATCATCGGCATCACCGGAACGAACGGCAAAACGACCACCACGGCGCTCATTGAGCACATCCTGACACAGGCGGGGTGCAGCGCGAAAGCCTGCGGCAACTACGGCTTCCCGCTCTCCGAGGTGGTGCTCATGGAGCCCGCGCCGGAGTTTGCCGTGCTGGAAATCTCATCCTTCCAGCTGGAAACCATCATCAACTTCAAGCCGGAAATCGCCATCTGGCTCAACTTTGCCCCGGACCACATGGACCGCTACAAGAAGGTGGAGGACTACTACAACGCCAAGTGCCGCCTCTTCGAGAACATGGGGCGCAGCCAGATTGCCATTGTGCGCGAGGGCGAGCAGCTGCCGGAAATCAAGCCGCAGCGCGTGGGCTTCTCCTCCGTGGTGAGCAGCGGCCAGCTGTACTACGCAGACGGCAACATCATGGAGGGAGGGCGCGTGCTCATGCCCCTGCGCGGCACCACCATGGAACAGGCCCACAACGCAGAGAACACCATGGCCGCCACGCTCGCCTGCCGCGCACTCGGCATTGCTGCGGAGGATATCGCCAGGGGCGTGCACTCCTTCTGCCCGCCCGGACACCGCTGCGAGACCGTGGCGGAGATGGACGGAATCCTGTGGCTCAACGATTCCAAGAGCACCAACCTGCACTCCACGGAGGCCGCCGTGCGCTCCCAGACCCGCCCCATCGTGCTGATTGCGGGCGGCAAGGACAAGGGGCTGGACTACAACGCCATCAACCCCATGCTGCGGGACAAGGCGCGCTGCTGCATCGTCTTCGGGCAAATCAAGGAGCAACTGCGCGCCACCTTCTCACCCATCTGCCCCACGCATGTGGTGGACACGGTGGAGGAGGCGGTGGCGGAAGCTGCGCGGCAGGCGCAGCGGGGCGATGTGGTGCTCTTCTCTCCCGGCACGTCATCCTTTGACCAGTTCACGGGCTACGTTCAGCGCGGGGAATGCTTCCGCGCCGCCGTGGCCAAAACACTCAACCTCTAACCCCTCCCCCAGAAAGAACATCTTATGAACAAGAAACTGCAAGAATCCATCCTCGGCCGCGCCAAACCCAAGCGGCACGTCTTCCGCGCCTTCATCAACAGCAAGCTCAAGCAGCACCGCTCCGATACAGGGCTGGTGGAGGACTCCTCCAACAGCACGGTTATCATCCGCGTGATTGTGGGCCTGCTTCTGCTGCACCTCGTCCTCATCGGCGGAGCCCTGCTGCGCGGGCAAATCAAGAAGAGCGGCGGCACCACCGCCGTGGCCACCACCATCACCGCGCCGCCCGCCGTGAACAACGGCCCCTCCTTCCCGGAGCAGACCGCGCCCGTGACGGACAACACGCCCACCAACGCAGGCACGGTCAACCTCACCCAGGTGCGCCCGGTGACCACCACCCCCACCGTGAGGAACACCGCACAGGCGGATACGCAAAACCACATCACCCAAGTGACTGCCGTGGCAAACGATGACACGGCGGAGGAGGTGGAGCCCGCCCAGCCGCGCCAGGCCGCCCAGCCGGCAGCCAACACGGTGACCGTGAAGCACCTGGTGGCATCCGGCGACACCTGGAGCAGCATCGCCGTGGCCAACAACACCACGGTGGAAGCGCTCAAGGCCGCCAACCCGGAGGCCGCGCGCCGCATCAACCTCATCGCCGGGGCCTACATCCAGGTGCCGGTGCCTGCGGATTCCGAGCAGGCGCGCGCCGCAGCAGCACAGCAGGCGGCCATCGCCTCCCAGGAGAAGGTGCATGTGATTGCCAAGGGAGAGACCCTGGGCGGCATTGCCAAGAAGTACAAGATTTCCCTCAAGAAGCTCATGCAGCTCAACGGCATGACGGATGCGGACGCCCGCAGGATCCGCCCCGGCCAGAAACTCAAGGTCAGCCAATAACCCGCGCAAGCCGTGTCCACACGCCTGAGCATCATCTGCATCTGGTTCTGCTTCATCATCCTGCTCGTGCTGGGCGTGGTGATGGTGGCGAGCACCGGGCTCAGTGCGCCGCCCGTGAACGGCGTGGAGCAGGACTACCTGGGCAAGCAGTGCGTTTTTGCACTGCTGGGGCTGGGCGTGGCACTGGCGGCCAGCAAGATGGACTACCACCGCCTGCGCCCGTGGGTATGGTGGATATGGAGCGTGTGCGCCATCCTTCTGCTGTGCTGCTACCTCCCGGTTATCGGCAAGACGCTTAACGGGGAATCCCGCTGGATCGGCATCGGCATCACCTTCCAGCCCAGCGAGCTGGCCAAGATCTGCCTCATGCTCGCGCTGGCAGACTGGTACACCACCTATCGAGAAATGGCAGGCACCTTCATGAAAGGCTTTGTGCTGCCGGGTCTCATCTTCGGCATTCCGCTGATGCTCATCCTGTTTGAGAAGGACATGGGCACGGCGGCGGCGCTCGCCATGTCCGGTTTCTGCATGATGTACGTGGCGGGCACGCGCACGTGGGTGCTGCTGCTGGCCATCCTGGTGGGCGCGCTGGCGCTGTACATGATGGCCACGGGCAGCGCCAACCGCATGGAGCGAATCGATGCGTGGATGGACCCGCAGGCGTTCAGCCAGGGTGCGGGGCGCCAGCAGTGGATATCCATCCTGGCCTTTGCGCGCGGCGGCGCCACCGGAGTGGGGCTGGGCGACGGCATTGAGAAGTACGGCAACCTGCCCTTCGCACACACGGATTTCATCTTTGCGGAAATCGGCGAGGAATGGGGCTTTGTGGGCACCGTGGGGGTACTGCTGCTCTTTACGGTCATGACGCTTGCAGGCGTGGTGCTGGCGCTGCAAACGCAGGACACCTTCGGCCGCCTGCTGGCCACGGGGCTGGTGTGTACCATCTTCTGGCCTGCCGCGCTGAACATGATGGTGGTCACCTCCATCCTCCCGAACTCCGGCCTGCCGCTGCCGTTCATCAGCTACGGCGGCACCAACCTCGTCTTCACCATTGCGGCCATCGGCCTGCTCACCAGCATCCAGCGCTACACCCCGGAAGTGCGCGAGAACTTCTGGCCAAAGCGCCGCCAGGGAGACCGCAAGCTCACCTAACCTTTCAACCATACTCTCTCATATGAACATCATCATTGCCTGTGGCGGAACAGGGGGACATCTCTTCCCCGGAATCGCCGTGGCCCAGCAGCTGCGCAAGCTGGGCCACCACCCCGTGCTGCTCATCTCCCGCAAGGAGGTGGATGCGGAGGCTTCCCGCAAGTACGGAGACCTGGATTTCCACACCATCCAAGCCATTGCCAAGCCCCCCCTGCTCTCCCTGAAGACCCCGGCCTTCCTGTGGAACCTGGCGCGCACCTACATGTGCTGCGCCAAAATCCTGAAACAGGAACAGGCGGATGCCGTGGTCGGCATGGGCGGCTTCACCTCCCTGCCGCCCGTGCGCGCCGGCAAGAGCATGGGCCTGCGCGCCTTCGTGCATGATTCCAACGCCCTGCCCGGCAAGGCCAACCGCCTCACCGCCCGCTGGTGCGACAAGGTGCTGCTCGGCTTGCCCGAAGCCGCCACCTTCTTCCCCGGCAGCACCTGCGAGGTGGTGGGCACACCCGTGCGCGAGGAGCTCCACCAGCTGCCGGACCGCGCAGAGGCGCGCCGCCGCCTGGGGCTGCCCGCAGACAAGCCGCTCATCCTGGTGACAGGCGGCTCCCAGGGCGCGCGCAACCTGAATTCCATGCTGGTGGAGGCCGCCAAGGCCGACCCCGATGTGCACTACCTGGTGATTGCCGGCAAGCTGGACCACGAGCGCGTGCAGGCGCTGGCGGAAGGCGCGCCGAACATCACCGTGCTGGGCTTCTGCTCCGACATGCCCGCCGCCTATGCCGCCGCAGACGGCGTGATTGCACGCAGCGGAGCCTCCACCCTCACGGAGCTCTCCGTCATCGGCAAGGCCTGTTTGCTGGTGCCCTTCCCCTTTGCCGCAGACGACCACCAGACGCACAACGCGCGCGTGTTCACCGGGCACGGTGCCGCCGTCATGTGCCACCAGGCGGACCTTACCGCAGACACCGTGCACCAGTTCGTGCACAACACCGTGCTGCAGCAGGAAAACCGCTCCGCCATGGAAAACGCCATGCGCGCCCTGGCACGCCCGGACGCCGCAGAGGCCATTGCCAAAGCCATCACCCAAGCCTGAGCCCGCCATGCCTCCCTACTCTCTCCGGGAACACAGCATCCATGTGAGCGTGGCCTCGCAAAGCATCACCCTTTGCAACGCAGAGGGCCGCGCACTCCTCACCGTTCCCTGCTCCACCGGGGCGGCGGGCACCGGGTTCACCCCGGATTCCGGCCAGACCCCCACCGGCAGCTTCACCATCTGCTCCACTCACGGGGAAAACGCTCCCCTGGGCACCATCTTCAAGGGCCGTATCCCCACCGGAACCTGGGACCCCGGCTGCAAGGAGAAGGATGCCATCCTGGCGCGCATCCTCTGCCTGGAGGGGCTGGACCCCGAAAACGCCAACACCCGCTCCAGGTACATCTACATCCACGGCACCGCCGACACCGCCCATCTAGGCTTCCCCGTCTCCCACGGCTGCATCCGCATGGATCCCACGGATATCGCCCATTTCTTTCCCCTCTGCCCCATCGGCACCAAGGTCTTCATCGAGGCCTGATTCCCATCTACAGGCAGTTGCACCTTGCGGTTTTTCATGCAAAATCGGAACATACAACTACCGATTTCGCATTTTGAGTTGCATAATACTTATTTACAGCGCACAACAAACCTGCAACTTGCAGAAAAGCGCCGCTCCGGCAGATTTGTAGCGGCGACGGGTGCAAAATGGGCGGGGATGCCGAGGACAAGGGCAGCTATTCGGCAAAAAGGCTTTGCAGGGTATCAAGCCCACCCCATACTACCCTAGCCTGGAGGGGGTAAGGGTGCG
>JAZLHB010000132.1:0-6280 GCA_045616565.1 Akkermansia sp.
CGCACCCTTACCCCCTCCAGGCTAGGGTAGTATGGGGTGGGCTTGATACCCTGCAAAGCCTTTTTGCCGAATAGCTGCCCTTGTCCTCGGCATCCCCGCCCATTTTGCACCCGTCGCCGCTACAAATCTGCCGGAGCGGCAATAAAAGTGCTCTCTGCTTCTTTCATTACCTTGTGCCGGTGGCAAACATTCGATTGACGCATTTTTTCGCTCAGTACTGTAGATGGTGAACGCCAACCATATCCAGCAGGCATTCCATATAATAAACAAGCTGGGGGCCAAATATCTTGTATCTGCCGTTGGCGGAACTATGGCGAAACTTCCGGCATAAATCAGTGCAGCTGCGCATGAAACAGCAATTGGTTTATCGAAAGATTGTTTCCAATGTCCGTGTTTTAATCTGTTGAACACTGCGCTGCAGCATAAGAAAAACCCTGCTATGAGAATTACTATGCGCCCATACATCACCTCTTTCGGCAATCTTTGCAAAAAACACCAGGCTTTAGGATTGCTTTTAAGTGCAGGATATATTCTCTCAATGATTTTTTGTCCATTGGGAAACAAGCCGCCACAATAAAACTCGACGGTTTGGATAAAACGAGACATCATCATACTCCCTGGATGCTTTTTCCAATGCTCCATGTATATTTCATAGCCTTGCGGGATTTGCCTACCGCCCTTCCCCCTTAGTTCACCACCCCAATATGCCGTCAAAGAATCTTTATATGGGTGTGTCAATCGGTCTACATCTCCGCCATATTGCAGAACCTCATTTCGAAACTGTTCTTGTTCTCCCCGCAAGACGGCAGCAATCCGCAAATCGGACGCCAGCATGGGAGTTGTCGGATTAGTGTGCTGTACAGGGAGTGTCCATGACACGAGTTTTACAGAAACAAGGGAAAAAACAAGCGAGGCAATAATCCATTTCCACAGTAATTGCTTGTTTTTTATGTGCAACCTTTGCCGACCATACACGAAGACGCATGCAACCATGGGCACGAGAAGAATGGCATTTTTCCTGAAATTCACGGCATGGAATAGGGTAATTGCGATGATTATCCAAGCCAATGCTCTCATATGTTTTGTTTTTAACACAGGCAAAATAGCCAGTGTGCAACACATGGTGGAAAAATGGATAAAAAAGAAAAAATCCAGCCCCAGCGGCATCCACTCGTACATAAAGAAAAATGATAAACATATGGGAACAATCAACATGATCAGGAAAGGGAATTTGTTGACTGCGTAATATAATAAAATCAAAATATATGCATAAAATACGCCAAGATGCAAATAGTAAACAGCTATTTGAATCCTTACGCCATTTGATGGTATAGAAAGAAGCCTCGTGCACCACAGGGCCGCGCGACATTCATACATGTACAAAGCACTATGCCAATCCGTTACTTCTCGTTCACCAGCGATAATAGGAGCATAGGTCACGCTCGCATCGCGTGTCATTCCAGAATACATCATTAGCTGACCAGCTTGCGGATCTTCTGGTGGAAAGAATACGGGTTTACATGTTGGTTGATGATTGCAAATCTGGAAATAAGCAACCGCAAGAAAGCCCACGACAAACCAAATGGCAATCAGCTTGGATGTTTTACTTTGATTCATGGTATTCCTTCTCGGTGTTCACTTCCCAGATGTTGTCCTTTTCTGTGTTGCCTGAAGCAATGTTCTCCACGGCTTGCATAGCGGAGAGCATGGAGTGGTCCATGTTGTTGTAGCGATGCATGCCGTTTCGGCCAATGAGGAAAAGGTTTGGGATGCTGTCGGTCCACGCGCGAATGACGTGGAACTCCTTGTAGCTGCCCAAGTAGGCGGGGTAGGCTTTTTGAATACGGAACACGGTGTGGTCCACCACATCTGCCCTGTCAATAACGCCTATCTTCACCAGTTCGTCCTCGGCAAATTTGCAAAACGACTCGTCCTCCATACACCAAAGCTCGTCACCCTCGTTCACGAAATACTCCATGCCGACCCAGGCCTTGCTGCGGTCGCCAGAGAGATATGGGCTCCAGTTGTTGAAAAGCTGCAAGCGGCCCACTTTCACATCGCTCTCCTGTACATAGATCCAATTGTCCGGCACAATGCCGTGTTCTCCCACCGTGGTGTTCATGCCCGGGCTCTTAAGCTTGAGCTTGTTGAGCAGGAGACCCACGGTCATGAAATCCCGGTAGACCAACTGGTTCGCAACATCCTGCACACGCTGGGGCGCGGCATCGCCCATCATCTTGACGAGCTCTTTCACGGAAGTGGTGGAGATAAGGTAGTCGGCGGCTTCCCGATGGGTCTCGCCTGTCGCCAGATTAGTGATGTCCACGCCGGCAACGCGCCCGTTTTCCACGGAAACGGCGGACACGGTGCATCTGCGCAGGATGTGAACGCCGAGCTTCTGCGCTTCCGCGCCAACCAGTTCCCACAGTTGGCCAGGCCCGTACTTGGGATACCAGAATTCCTCAATGAGGGAGGTTTCGCCGCCCTGCTTGTCGCGCTTCTTCCAGAAGCACAACTTGCCTAGGGCGTGGGTGAGCACCTTCGCCACGGAGAGTCCTTTCACGCGTTGGGCTCCCCAGTCCGCCCCTATCTTGGAGCAGGGCACGCCCCACACCTTGGCTGTATAGTCGCGGAAGAAGGTGCTGTACAGCTCCGTGCCGAAACGGTTGATGAAAAAGTCCTCAAGGGATTTCTCCTCGCGCTTGTGGACGGTACTCCAGATATAGCTCACCCCCATCTTGAACACGCGTACCGGCCCCAGGCTCAGCAGGGTTTGCGCGCTGAGCGTCACTGGGTACTTGAAGAACTTGCGCAAGAAGAGAATGCGCGATAGGCGTGAACGTATCAGCATCACACGGTCCTCCTGTTCAGGATCCGGGCCGCCTTCCTCTACCGTCGCCTCACGTCCCAGCGCCACATCGTCCCACGATGGTTTGCCCTGCAGCGGCAGCAATTCCGCCCACCAATTCATCACCTTCTCAGATTTGGAGAAGAAGCGGTGGCCGCCAATATCAATGTGGTTGCCCTTGTACTCCAGCGTGCGAGAGATGCCGCCCAGTTGGGATTCGCGTTCGCAGACAATGATGTTCCTGTATCCCTTGCGGGCTAGTTCCAAAGCGGCGGTGAGACCGGCCGGGCCGCCGCCTATGATGATGATGCTTTTGTCCATAATTTGAGCGTGTCAATACAACAGGTATTTCCGGGCGCCAAAGTTCCAACAAAGCACAAGCCCGGTCGTTATCAGTTTGGCGATGAGCGGATAGAGACCACCCATATCCACCAGAATCCACATGAAGAGTACGGTTAGCCCAAGCCCCACTACACCAATGATGGCGAAGAGCGTGAACTCCAGCACTTGCCGCTCTTCCATTCGGCGTTCGTCAAAAACCCATTTGTTGCTAATGAGGTAGACAAAGATCAACCCCACGGTAAAGGCGATAGTCGCCGCGACCAGATAATGCATTCCCAGAACATTGAAGAGCAGGTACAACGCACTGAAATCCAAAAGGAAGCCCATTCCCCCTGCAACAAGGTACTTGCAAAATGTAACGAACAGGTTGGTTTTCCTTGAGGATATCGTCATTCGGCTGGCATAATTGTACCCATTCGTTATGGGTATGAGATGCCCCCCATCCCTTGCGAATTCAAATGTTATTGCGTTCCACTCCATGCCAAGCCAAAGACTTTTACGCAGTAACTGACTAATGGCGGGCACATGCTGCGCCCAACAGTCGCACTCTTGAAAAATAGCGAAAAAAAGCTTGACTACCCATAACGAATACGCAAAACGATGACGACAAAGATTAGCGAGAAGGAGCTGGCGGCACTGGAGGTGTTGCGGTCGACAGGTATAGACGTGCTGGAGGCGGCGTTGGTGGCCAAGGAGGCGCTAAAGAGTGGGCGGGGGCGGGTGAAGCGGGCGCGAGCGTGTATTGCGCTGGGGGAGGAGCAGTTGAGGCTGCGGGAAAAGACAGTGACCTTTGCCAAGGCGGTGGAGGTGGCGCTGGAGGATAGGAAGCGGAAGGGATTGCGGGCGCGGTCGATTATGGATTTCAGGTATCTTTGCAAGCGGATGATGAAGCTGAATCCGGGGCTGGCGGAGCGGCGGATGCGTGGCATTTCTGCCGATGATTGCCGCAGCGTACTGGAATCGGCGTTCGGGGACAGTCCATCCCAATACAAGAAAGGGCGTGCGATACTGAGCGGGGTGTTTTCCACGGCGATACGGCATGAATGGTGCGATTCCAATCCGGTGTCGCGGGTGGAGGTGCCAGAGGTGGTGGAGAGACCGATAGAACCGCTTTCCATCGAAGAAGTGGAGCGTTTGGAAAAAGCCGCGCAGCAGCCGGAGCACCGGGAGATGCAATTATCCCTGCACCTGATGCTCTACTGCGGCATCCGCCCCACAGAGGTAAGCCGCATCAACCCCGATCGCGACATCGACTGGCAACACGAGCAGGTATTGGTGCGCCCCACCACGAGCAAGACGGGCGGCGGGCGCGTGGTTCCGCTGCGCAAGACGGGCGCTATTACCGTGCGCACCATCCCGCGCCGCTGGGAACACCGCTGGCGGGCCCTGCGCCAGGCGGCGGGCTGGAGCAAGGAGGCCGGCCACCCTTGGCGACAGGATGTTTGCCGCCACACCTTCGCCACTTATCATGCGGCGCATTTCAGGAATTTTCCCGCACTCCAATTAGAGATGGGACACAGAGATGCCACTCTTTTGAGAACACGATACATCTACGCCACGCACGGCGCGGATGGGAACGCGGAAAAGTATTTCGGATTTACAATTGATTCGTCTTCGCCCCTACGGGGCTACACTGCGACAAGCGATTGACGATTTTGAAAAAGCGGTGCAGGGAAAGATTACGGCACCGCATGCGCTACTCCGAGCAGGCGCGCATGAGAATGATGAGCACCACGATGAAGAAAACCCAAGTGCCGATGCTGCTCTCCTTTTTCGGCTTCGCCGTCTTGACCGGAAGGGATGGCTTGGGGAACCTGGCGGGCGGCACCGGGGGCTCCTCTTGGTTGCGGTCGTGCTGCTGCTTCCTTTCGTTCTGAATCTGCTTCCAGCGGCGCTCGAATTCCTCCACGGCCTCCTGCGGGGAGATATCGGCCTGCGGCTCGTCTTTCGGGGGGAAGGTGGGCGGCAGGGGTGCGGTTCGCGGCTGGGGTTGCGATTTCGGCTGCGGGGCGGTGCGGGGCTGCGGCACGCGCACGGTTGCGGGCGCGGGCTTGCTCTCCTGCAGCGCGCGGGTGGGCAGCTCGATGGGCTTGGGAGTGACCGGCAACGAGGAAAGGGAGGGATTCTGCACGGCGAATTCCTGCACGCGGGCATCCTGCTCTTCAATCATGTGGTTGAGCTTCTGCAGCAGCTCCTCCGACATGGCATCCAGAGCCTGCCGCGCGGCCTCCGTGGAGACTTCCGGCGTGTGCGGGGTGTCGTTTTCAGGGAAATCGGACATGGCGGGTAGGATGGTGTGTTAGCGGAAGCGGAGCTCGCCCTGGGGGCGCGGCTCGCTCACGGGTTTGTTTTTGCTGCCGGGCGGCTCCATGGCATTGAGCACGGCGGTGATAACGCGCTGGCGGTCGCCGCGCGCGTTCCATACGATGTAGAGGAAATCCGCGGGATGGATGTTGCCGTGGGTGCGCAGGAACTCCAGGTCCTTCACATCCCCGTAGCTCACCTCCGGCACCAGGGTGCCGAACAGCTTGGCCTCCGCCTTGCGGATGAGGCGCGGCAGGTAGGGGATTTCATGGTACTCCTCCGTCTCCGGCGGCAGGTCGTGCGCGAGCACAGGCTTGGCGTTGCCGTTGATGCCGCGCTGGGTGGTGAGGAAGAAGGAGCGGCGCGCGGCGGCAATGAGCATGAGCGTGCCGGGGGAGGGCATGCCGTTCATGGCGTAGTCCCGCACATAGGCAAAGAATTCGCCGGGCTGGTGCCCGATGGAGATGAGGAATTTCACCTCGTTGGGCAGGAAGAAGTGGCCCACGTCCGTGCCGGGATTCGAGAGATAGCGGTTCACCGAATCCCGGAAAAGAGCCATGAACAGGTCATTCCATTCCATGCACGCAGTATAGGGGCACGCGCCCCCTTTGGCAAGAACAAAACGCGCGGCGCGCGTATGCTAAGGGGGACTTCTATTTAACCGAAAAGGGTGATTGAGAGGGTATGGTCGGAAAAAATGAGGAATCATATCATTTAAGAATTCCAAAACACGTGAAAAGTGCTATACTGTCCGCGTTACACGGATATGTCCAAGAAACACCCCTC
>JAZLHB010000133.1:0-6220 GCA_045616565.1 Akkermansia sp.
TATATATAACAAAAGTCAACACATAAAAGAATAAAAAAACAAAAAAACTTCAATTTTAATACATTTACTGGCTCGCCGAGTAGTATTTTGCATGCTCATCTTTTGCAAATTGTCAAGAAAAATTAAATGCGTCGGCCCTGACATGTTAGAAAAAACACTTGACTACAGTATTGGAAATACTTATGCTGGAGACATGGCTACAGAAACAGGGCACCTCAAAGAATCCAGACAGCGCTGCCTGGCGGCAGGCATGGGAGAGAAAATGATAAGCATTTATCTTAGGCATCTAGGAGAGGAGAAGGCCGAAAATTATCCCGCAGGATACATGGAGTGGTGCCATGAAAACGGCTTTTTGGCATCGAATGCCATCGGGTTGGGTGTCAATCCTGACAACATCTCAGAATTTATCTCCGACTTTGACTACTACCGGGTATTTCCGCTCAACAATTGGATGCGGATATGGGTCAACGATAAACTGACCCTCAAATATATACTACAGGGCACACCATGGCAGGATGTGATGCCGAAATACTACTTCTACAGCACACCGCGAGGTCTCCGAAAATTGCTTGACAATCCGTATGATGACCAATCCGCTGAAACAGTGCTGCGCCTGGTACGCGAGCAAGGAAAAATCGCCTGCAAGCCAAACAACGGCTCTTGCAGCGTGGGTTTTTGCAAATTGGAGTATTGCCGGCAAACGGGTACATATCTCATGAACTCGTCACCCTGCCCGGAAAGTGCTATGGTGCATTATATCAACACCACCCCGAATGTGATTTACACGGAGTACCTGACCCCCTGCCCCGAACTTGCCCGCATACACCCGAAAATCCACACCATACGCGTGATTGTGATTAACGAACACGGGAACGCCCCCAAGATAGCAGGCGGCTATGTTCGTTTCCCGGTCAACAAATTGGGAGAAGCCAATTATCTTTCAGCGAAACGTATAGAGGATTACACCTTCTACACGGAGCTGGATCTGGCCACAGGGCAAATGTTCCGGCCATCGGCCGTACATCTCAACAAGGTAGAAGCAATGCCTACGCACCCGGATACAGGATACACCATGCAGGAGGGAGAGCCCATCCCCCACTGGGACAAGCTGGTTGAGACCGCCCTGGGAATATCCCGGTTCTTGTTCGGCTTGGAATTCATAGGCTTTGACTTATGCGTGGCGGAAGACGGCGTGAAATTGATGGAAATCAACACTCACCCGGGCTGCAACGGCATACAATGGTCTCACCATGTCTTTGACAAGGCGGAGCTGGTACGCTACCTTCGCAAAAGATTGGCGGAAAAGGATGCTTTGCTTGCCGGGAAACAAGGTAACGCATAAGCCAATTTCTTCTTCCCTTACTGTCACCAAGCCAGCCTGCTGATGAGCGCTTGCAAGAATGCCCACTTGCAGCGTTCCTGAAGCAGGCGCAGCAGCTGGCGGAGGGTTTCGTTTTGGGTGGAGCGCAGGATGCCGAAGTAGAGGAGAAGGGAACTCAAGCCGCCGATGGCGAGTTTCACGATGTAGTGGTAGGGCAGCATTTCCGCCATGGTGCCGGGAATCCAGGTGCAGGCAATGGCCAGCAGGCTGAGGGGGATGTAATCCTGCAGCTGCTGCCAGATGCTCATGCCGATGAGCTCCTTGCTGTAGTAGGAGTTGATGAAGACGCAAATGGGGGAGGTGACAAGCGCACCGTAACAGATAGCCATCACGCCCATGGGGATGGTGATGGCCATTACAATGCAGCCCAGCACCTTCTTGATGATTTCCAGGCGAAGGAAGAGGTCCGAGCGACCCTTGACCTGGAGCAGGTTGAGGTTGATGACCTGGATGTGGTACAGGGCGAATGAGAAGCAGATGATTTGCGCGTAGGGCACGGCCTGCCCCCACTGGGGGCCGCTCATGAGGTGGATCCAGGAATCCGCCATGGATGCTACCAGCATGGCCCCCCATACGATGACCATGGTAAAGAGGCGCAGGTACTGGCGGTACACCTGTTTGAGGCGCGCGTTGTCGTTCTGCAGGGTGGCGAGGATGGGGAAGGTGACGCCGCCAATCATGCCGCAGGCGGTCTGCGGGCCCACAGCGGCCAAGTGGCCGCCGCGCTGGTAGTATGCCAACTGCGCGGGGGAATAGATTTTACCGATGAAGAAGGAGCGCAGGTTGTTGTACCCCGTATCCAGCAGGGCGGAGGCGGCCAGCTTACTGCCGAAGCCGAAGAGCTCCTTGAAGGATTTCTTGGAAAAAACAAACCGCGGCTTCCAGGGAGAGACAATCCAGATGACGATGAGGGAGAGCAGGCTGCTGACGATGTTGTTGACCATGAGCGCCCATACCCCCCAGCCGATGTATGCCAGATACAGGGTGACGGGGAGGGATACCAGAGTGACGCAAACGTTGATGATGGCGGGTGTTTTAAAATCCCTGCGAGCGGAATAGAGGGTCCAGTGCACGCCGGCGCTGCTGGAGAGGAACATGAGAATGGCGGACACACGCGTGAGCCACAGCAGCTCCGGCTGGTGGAAATAGTCTACAAACCACGGTGCCAGCAGAAAGAGAATGGTGGAGAGGATAAGGCTCATGCCGATGTTGAACCAGAACACGGTGGAGCAGTCCTCCTCCGTGCGGTCTATCTTGCGGATGAGCGCGCTGCCGAACCCGGAATCCTTCAGAGTGGCGGCAATGGCAAAGAAGATGGCGGTGAGCCCCGCTATACCCATCTCCTTGGGCGTGAGCAGGCGTGCCAGCACCATGCTGTACGCAAGCTGCACCGGGTAGAGGGTGAGCTTGTTGAGCAGGGTCCACTTCAGCCCCTTCGCCGTTTCCTGTGCCACGCGTCCCATAAGCGGCGCAGAGTCTATCCACCGGACCCGCTATTGTCAAGCATTATGATACATTCTCAACGCGCCTTCGCCTTGACGCCCTTCCCTATCCATGCTAGCATATCCCCATGCCTGAGATTGATGAAAAGCCGCTGGTGGTCATCCGCAGCCTGGTATACAACCACGAGCCGTATTTGCGCGACTGCCTGGAGGGCTTTGTGATGCAGCAGACCACCTTCCCCTTTGTGGCTGCCAGATGTTAGGGATTCTCTGGAACAAGCGCAATGCGCGTTACCTGCCCTCGGAACGGCTTACTTGATTTTTATACCGAACAAATAAACACCTTTGCCAGTTCCGTTCCTCACTTTGGTAATGACACCCAAAGACCCTATCTTAATGCCAGCTTTGTTCTGATTTGCGTAGTAAAAGGGCTTTAGGAGGGGATTGATGAGGTGACGACATCCAACAAAGGGGTAATAAGGGCAAAAACAGCAACGTTTGACAAGATGCCAAAACCACCCTCCAACGGTCGTGCAGCCGCTGGGTAGTACAGGACTCAAATACGAATATTTTAATACATAACCCAATTTTTCCACGGTTTTCTTTTCAAAACCGTGGGACTGCTCAATGTATTGAAGCGCGTATGCTGCCTGAGTGGCTCGGAAATCCTTCCGGTATTTCCCGCAGCTGTATGTATCCAGACTGTCAAACATATCCATCTTGCCTTTCCATTTGGGTATGAGGGATTCCGGAATATTGGGGCTTGCCATTCTGGACGTCCATGACCCAGGCATTCTCCAGCGGTACCGTGCCGTTTTTTCATGCATGTAACGCACCTTGCCTTTTAATGCGGCAAACATTTGGAGTGTATGGTCTCCCGTATAACAACGTTTGCAAGCTTCCGGGTAATCGTCCCTTAATGTGCTCACATACACCATTGTTGCAGTATGGACAAACCATCCGCCCAGGCAAATGGCATCTTTTGCTGTAATATCTTTGCTTGCGTGGTACCGCGGCCACCCTATCTTGCGGAAATCATCTTCGGTCAGGATACCCTCTGGCGACTGGACCTCTGCATCCGTACACACCATGGTGTACTCTGGGTGCGTTTCCAGGAAATCCACTTGCTTCTGCAGCTTGCGCGGATCTGTCCAGTAGTCGTCACCCTCGCACAGAGCGTAGTACTTAGCCCCGTACTTGCCGCATTCTTCATTCATGGCACGGCTCAGCGTACCTTTGGTGTACTGGTTCTCGGTTTCGAATACGGGCTTGATGATGTGCGGGTACTCTTCCGCATACTCGCGGATGATGGCGGCGGAGTTGTCAGTGGAGCAGTCGTCGTGCACCACAGCCACAAAGGGGAAGGCAGTCTGCTGCGCCACAAACCCCTCCAGGCAGTCCCGCAGGTAAGGCTCGTGGTTGTATACCAGGCAGCGGACAACTAGCAATGGAGAATCAAATGGCATGCCCTATGCTACAGTTTTCCAAATACTGTAGGCATTCCGCGCTGCATAAACTGCTGCTAACGGACACGTTGCGCGGAAACGAACTTTTCCGGCAAGCCGCAGGGAGGGGTGCGAAATTCCTACATGCGCGTGGGAAAATATTGAAAACACTGAAAAAATTACAACGTTCTCAACCTTTTAGGCTTGCTACAGTATTTGGAATACTGTATACTAATCTTGGGCTGCTCAAAGATACGAAGAGCGACTGCCTATGCCGGAGTTCAGCAACTGAACCAATCTTGGGATGGGAGAGCCTTTGAAGCTCCAACGGCGGCTCAAGAACATATCAAGCCAATGAGCCGCAAAATCGTATACCACATTCATTCGGATTTAAAGTTCGCTCAAAAACCTACCGGTTTGTTCCCTGACAGCAAGTTTGAGAATCGGTATGTCTTTCTTGAGCAACCGGGGGAGGTTTGCCGCACACAGATTGAAGGCTTCCGCTTTTCTCATGGGGAAGGCTCGGCGGCTGTTGCCTCCCACCTTTCAGATGCGGACATAGTAGTATTCTATTCACTGAACTGCCAACTAGCAACAATAGCCAACCGCCTGCCGGAGCGCATGGTTCTCATCTGGCGCTTTTTCGGTTACGAATTGTATGACAAGATGCCCGAATTCATTTATACGAAAGCCACGAGGCGTCTGCTGGCAAACATCAGCCGAATTGCGTGCATGAAGCGTTGGCTGAAGGGGCAATGGAGCATCAGAGGCGGGATTAAAAGAATTTTGAGACTATTTGCCCAGAGAGAGCATGAAGACCGGCAAACGCCCAAGCATGAACACGAGTACAAGAGGGCGATAGGTAGGATGGATTTCTTTTGCTGCCTTGCGCATGCCGAATACGATTTCCTGGCACGCCGTTTTCCCCTACCTCCCTTGCTACAGCTTCCGTACACGGTTCCGCTTTCCCCCGGTTACGAGAGAGAAAAGGAACCTATGGTAATTCTGGGGCACAGCCGTATCATGTACGGCAACCATTTGGATATGCTCAAAATATTGGGCAAGCTCCCGTCCGCCGTGCTGCAGCGCTACCGGTTCAAGGCTTTCTTCAGCTACGGCCCGGAGAATGCATACACTCGCGAAGTGAGGCGGCTGGCATCCCGATTCCCCACGCTTCAATTGATTGAAGGGTTCATGCCAATAGAGGAATTCACGCGCTGCTATGATAAAGCAGCAGCCTTGGTCATCTACGCATTCCGGCAGGTTGCCATGGGCAACATCTACACAGCACTGAGAGCCGGTGCCAAGGTCTATCTGCCCAGCGGCAACGTATTGTTCAAATGGCTGCAGAAAGAAGGATTCATCCTGAGTGATGTCACACAGTTCAGATTAGATTTGCGAAACGGCACCATCCACTTGTCAGTCGGGGAGATGGAACAGAATCGCAAAGCTTGGGTGAGATTGACGGAAAAGTACAATGTGGCAGCGTATACGGCTAAGGTGCTGGAGGCATGCGAGAAAAAAGCGCAGAGCGACAGGTGAGGGGCATTTCCTCACGCCGAATTACCAAAATAGTATATAGTCCCTAGTGATTTCAGCAAACTCCCGCCGTTCAGGCGGGGTTTTGCGGGTAGAGGCTCTTGCGGCCCACAGAGTGGTACTCGAACCCGGCGTGCACGGCGTTCTCGCCATGCATCACGTTGCGGCCGTCAAAGATGATAGGCAGCTTCATGAGCTCGCGCACGCGCTGCAGGTTGGCGTTGGCAAACTGCTTCCATTCCGTGGCCACCACCAGCACCTCTGCGTCTTTCGTGCACTCGTACATGTCATCGCAGTAGTTCACCTTGCAGCCCTCCAGCGCGCGGGCTCCGGTCTCCATGGCCTTGGGATCGTATGCGCTCACGTGGGCGCCCTCCTCGCACAGGCGGCGGATGAGCTTCACGGCCACGGAT
>JAZLHB010000134.1:0-1458 GCA_045616565.1 Akkermansia sp.
CGAGCCCAGTGGCTGCAAGGCCATCATGGTGCTCTCGGGCAAGAACCTCATTGTGGGGGAGCCGGATGCTTCCAGCTTCCCCAGCGGCGGCCTGCGTTCCACGTTCGAGGCCCGCGGCTACACCGCCTGGGACCCCACCAGCCCAGCCTTCATCAAGCGCCATGGCAATGGTGCAACGCTCTGCATCCCCACGGCGTTTTGCAGCTACACCGGCGAGGCCCTCGATAAGAAGACTCCGCTCCTGCGCAGCTTGCAGGCCCTTTCCAAATCCACTCGCCGCCTCATGACTTGCTTCAAGGCGAGTCCAAAGAAGACTACGGTGACGCTGGGCGCCGAGCAGGAATATTTCCTCATCGACAAGCGCTTCTACCTGCAACGTCCGGACTTGTATCAGGCGGGCCGCACCATCTTTGGCGCCACTCCTGCCAAGCATCAGCAGATGGACGACCACTATTTCGGTAGCATCCCCACCCGCATTCTGAATTTTATGAATGAGGTGGAGGTGGAATTGTGGAAGCTGGGGATCCCGGCCAAGACCCGCCACAACGAGGCGGCTCCCGCGCAGTTCGAACTGGCTCCTATTTTTGAAGACGTGAACCTGGCCTGCGACCACAACATGCTCATCATGGAAACTCTCCGCAATGTGGCCGACCGTTACGGCCTGGTTTGCCTCTTGCACGAGAAGCCTTTCGCCGGCGTGAACGGCAGCGGCAAGCACAACAACTGGAGCATTTCCTACGGCAGGGGGAACCTCCTGAATCCGGGCAAGGACCCGCACCAGAACGCCGTGTTCCTCACCACCCTTTGCGCCATCATGTATGCCGTGGATACCCACGCCGATTTGCTCCGCATGACATGTGCTGGTGCCGGTAACGATCACCGCCTGGGAGCAAACGAAGCGCCTCCAGCCATTGTCTCCATGTACTTGGGCGATCAGTTGATGGACGTGATTGAACAGCTGGAACAGGGCGTTCCCAAATCCAGCAAGCAGGCGGGTGCCATGCGCATCGGTGCCGACATGCTTCCGCCGCTTCCGCGCGACGCCACGGACCGCAACCGCACCAGTACTTTCGCCTTCACAGGAAACAAGTTCGAGTTCCGCGCTCCGGGCAGTAGCCAAAGCTGCTCCGAACCCAACGTTGTTCTGAATACGATTGTGGCGGAAGCCTTCGACATGATTTCCGAACAGTTGGAAAAGCTGGACGAGAAAAACTTCCATACCGGCTTACAGAAAATCCTCCAGAAGATTGTGAAGGAACACAAGCGCGTGCTCTTCAATGGTAACGGCTATACTGACGAATGGGTGGAAGAGGCAAAACGCCGCGGACTCCACAACATCCGCACCACCATGGATGCGCTGCAGGCCCTCAGCAAGGAAGAAAACATCGCCCTCTTCGAGAAGTACGGCGTCATGAACGGGCGCGAAATGGAATCCCGCTACGAGGTGAACAGCGAGGA
>JAZLHB010000135.1:0-26828 GCA_045616565.1 Akkermansia sp.
TCTTCCGATTCGGTGTCGAAGTCCTCCTCCTCGTACTTCTTGAACTTCTTGACGCGCTGGGCGGCGGGAAGCGGGGTGAGCACCATGGTGACGGTGTTGCCGGCCAGCTTGGCGGCCTGGTCCACCTGGCCCATGGTTTTCGTGTCTTCCACCACCTTGGCCATCATCTCCAGGCCAAGCTCCTTGTGGGCGTTCTCACGGGCGCGGAAGCGTGAAGCGCACCCCGGCGGGAGTGGTCTCGCCGGAGCCTTCCGCCTCGTCTACCTCGGCAGCGCATGCATAGGCCAGAAGCGGAGACTCGAAGCGGTCGCGCCGCTTCATGCCGATGCGCAGGTTGCCCGCCTCCATCTCGCCCGGCAGCGTCACCGTCAGCGGTACGGACGACCCGCGCTTGAAGCGCAGGAGCGAAATCGGGGTGCCGGATACCTTGGCTTGCAACACGGGCGCGCCCTTGTCGGAAAGAGGGTTGATGTAGATGTTCATACCCTCTCCCCCGCGTGTCAAAAAAGGAAACCGCCCCGCAAGGCATACGGCCAGGCGGGGCGTGAGTGTTTCTAGCCGAACAATTTTTACTTCCTGCGGCGGCGGGCGGCAAGGCCAGCAAGCGCAAGGAGAGAAAGTGAACCTGTAGCGGGTTCGGGAACTCTCGGCATCACGAACTTCAGGAACTGGGTTGCACCCTGGCCCGTTGGTGGCGTGCCTACAGTATTCCAAATGGGTAGTTGTCGCTTGCTTCAGTCTCAAAAATCAAATGGTAGCGATTTTCAATGGAAACGCATTCCTGTATAACCGCCCAGAAGCGAGCATGTGGAACCTTAGAAAATCAAGCTCGTCTTATTGATGAAAAATGGCTTGACTACCCATTTGGAATGGGTACAATGCAGACTTGCCATTCTCCAGTTTCATGAACCAATATCTAAGGCTCCTTCGAATCAAGCACTACATCAAAAATGTCCTTGTTTTCCTACCGCTCGTTTTCAGCAAAGAGATAAACTCCACCACCCTTGCTATCACCACCATCGCCACATTGTCGTTCTGCCTCATCAGTTCCTCCATCTATATCATCAACGACATTAGGGACAAAGAAAAAGACGCCCGGCACAGTACAAAATGCAAAAGGCCCATTGCGTCAGGTACCATTTCGGTTGGTACGGCCAGCGTCATATCTACCGCACTCTCTGTTTTCGGACTGGCCGCAGCCACATGGATATCTCACTATACAGATTGGAAGGCCTTGGCTTGCATTGTTGTATATATTTTATTGAACATACTGTACAGCATCAAGCTGAAAGAAACTCCTGTTTTCGAGATTGCCATTTTGGCATCCGGATTTGTCCTCCGGGCTCTTTTCGGCGGCTTTGCCGCACAGGTGGAAATCTCCAACTGGCTATACCTTACTATCCTGGCGGGGTCTTTCTACATGGGGCTGGGTAAAAGAAGGAACGAAATCAATGTACAGGGTACATTGCATACCAGAAAAGTGCTAGAGAAGTACAATACCCGCTTTCTGGACCGCAACATGTATATGTTCCTCTCTCTGACTATAGGCTTCTACTCCTTGTGGGCAGTCGAACAAAGCTGCTGGATGGCTTGGTCGGTTCCCTTGGTTATGGTGATAGCCATGAGATACAGCCTGCTTGTTGAAAAAAGCACGTCCGATGGAGACCCAGTAGAAGTGATATGCAGCGACCTCCCTTTGATGGGCATGGCATGCGGTTACGGCATATACATGCTTGCAGCTCTTTACGTGTTACCAAGGATATGAACGTATACGACTTCGATGGCACAATCTACCACGGCGATTCATCGCGCGACTTCTACTTCTATTGTCTTAAAAGACAGCCATCGATAGCATGGCGCATACCGGCACAAGTAGCGGGGATTCTGCTCTACGCCATGAAAATCATCAGTAAAACAAAGGGGAAAGAATTATTCTTTTCTTTCCTCAAGTCTCTCGACAATATAGAGTCTTTGGTTGATGATTTTTGGACTTGTCACAGTCATCGGATAAAGCCATGGTATCTCCAGCAAGCCAGGAAAGATGATTTGATTATCTCCGCTTCTCCTGAGTTTCTCTTGGAACCAATCTGCAAAAAATTGGGAATAGGCTGCATTGCCAGCGTAGTCAATCCGCGCACGGGAAGCTTTCTAGGAAAGAACTGCTACGGATACGAAAAAGCCATACGCTTCAATTCTGCATATCCCAATACAACCATAGATAGTTTTTATTCAGATTCGATTTCAGACAAGTCACTAGCAGAATTAGCAAAGCATCCTTTTCTAGTATCAGGGAACTTAATACAGGAATTTCCTCAATCATGAACAAATATTTCAAATTTGTTGTTTTTGTCTTACTGACAGTAAATTTCCTACTAATCTTCGGAGAAATTGTATCGTGGTCTCATCGCGCGTTTAACGCACCCAATGATTTTGAAATTACCGAGTTTTTAATAAACTATCAAGGTGGTTTTGTCCGGCGAGGTCTTATTGGCGAAGGGTTGTATCAGATCTGCTCTTGTGCTGAAGCCGACCCGAGATATATTATCTTTCCAGCATGTATAGCTACCTTTGTAACATACGCAACCATTATCATCATATTATTTAGAAAAGGGGGTCTGTCATTGTGGATTCTCCCGACATACTATGCGCTATGTGGCGGGGACTGCATAAGAAAGGACTATATGGTAATGCTTCTCGTATTGCTCATAGTCTATCTTCTTAAGAAAAACGCCATGAAAGCATCAAGCATGAAACTGTGGATTATTACATGCATTTCCGTTTTCATGCTCAATGTTCATGAAGCTTCTTTCTTCATCATACTGCCTCTGGCCTCCGTATACATACTTTTCACAAAAAACGGGTTCAAAACATGGGAGAGATTGATTCATGTTATCATTCCCGCATGCGTCTTTGTTATCATATCCTTATACAAGGGAGACCAAGCAACTGCGACAGCAATATGCACCTCGTGGTCAAATATCGAACCATTCAAACAAGTGGATCTTGGATGTGTGCCTAATTCCATTACAGCTTTGACATGGACTCTTCAATGGGCAGCAGATATTCACAAACACATAAATTTTGCCAGCGGTCCTGGATGGAAATATGCTGCAATCATACTTAGGCCAATTGTCTTGCTAACCATTCTCTATTTGACCATTCATGTAAGCCACATTCGCAAGAGGGAGCTGGCGGACTTTCCCAATGAAGTTGCAAGATTCGTCAATCTGGCAATCTTTCAGTTCATTTCCCTGTCCCCGATGTTTACCATTTTGAGCTGTGATTTTAGGAGGTGTTGCTTCTATTGGACGATGTCGACATTTTCAAGCTTTATATTGCTAAAGGATGTGGAGCTGTCCGTACCAGGAAGAGATCAGCTCAAATCGATTACAACACCAATAAGCCGGATATTCGCGTTAAAGGCACCGTTGTGTATTGTTTATACGTTGCTTCTATGCATCAGTGTCCCGTATAAAGGAAATAGAATAGGGGGCTATCTGCCCCCTCTAGTTCGTCAAATATATCATACTGTGTGCGCAGATTTACCGAAATGCTGAACTTAGCGCACTCTACCCTGTTACAGGGGCACGCTTCAGAACAGCTGGCACCAGACGGCTCGGTGGTCGCTGGCCTTTTTGGTGGCGGGTATGTCCACCACGCCGGACTTGGCCTTGCGCATGCGGGATTTGAGGGTCTTGTTGACGAAAATCTGGTCGTAGGTGCAGTACTCGTGTCCGCCCTTGTAGTAGATGGTCCAGCACTGGCCTCGGGAATCCTTGGGGTCCAGGCGGGTCATGGCGGAGTCCTTTGAGACGCCCTGCTCCAGCTGGCGGATGGCGGGAGTGCCGGGGCCGTCGTTCCAATCACCGTAGATAAGGGTGGGGATGTTGGGCTGCTCGCGTGCAATCTTTTGGAGGTACATGGAGAGGGTGATGGCCTCCCTCTGGCGCAGGCTGCCCGCAGCGGCGGCATCGTCCGACACGTGCGACTTGAGGTGCGCGCCGAGGATGCGGAAGAGGCGGCCGTCCGGGGCCTTGACCACGACATCGAGGATGCCGCGCAGCATCATGCGGCGCTGCTCACCGTAGAGCGGGTAGTTGGCCACGGAGCGGTCCTGCACAATGGGCAGGCGGGAGATGACGGCCAGGGCGCGCTCCTCTCCCTCGCGCTCCAGGACGCGGTAGTAGGGGTACTCCAGCCCGCGCTTCTTGAGCCGTGCCAGCAGGTCCTTGAGGGAGACCGGGCCACCCACCTCCACCAGGCCCACAATGGCGGGCTTTTGCGCGGCAATGACATCCGCCACGGCCTCACGCGCATACACGGGCTTGGGGCGGCTCACGTACTGGCTGCGGGTGCGCTCGCCCTCCACAAAGTAGTTTTCCACGTTCTGCATGAGGAAGCAGACGGGCTCTCCCGTGGCGGGGATATCCGCTGCGGAGACAACATTTTCCGGCGCGGTTTGGGAGACTTGCGCGGGCGGGGCGGGCTGTTCCGCACCGGGTGCCTGCGGGGCTTCCTTTGCGGGAGCCTCCGCCACGGGGACGGATTGCGCCCCGGCATCGTCCGTTCCGCCGCCGCAGTACTGCCACAGCACGGCGAGCACCAGCACCAGCAGCAGCCCGAGGAAGCTGTCCCCGCGCATCTTGCGACCGCCCGCCTCCTTCACTTTGGGGTCCTTGATCATCGTGCGTCTTCGGCAAGCCAGCGCGCTACATCCGGCGCGGCGTAGGTGAGAATCATGTCTGCCCCGGCACGGCGGATGGACAGCAGGGCTTCCAGCATGGAGGCGCGTTCATCCAGCCAGCCGGACTTGGCGGCGGCTTTCACCATCAGGTATTCCCCGCTCACGTGGTAGGCGGCTATGGGCAGGTTGGTGCGGCGGCGCATCTCCGCAATTACGTCCAGATACAGCGTGGCGGGCTTTACCATGAGGAAATCCGCGCCCTCGGCGGCATCCAGCTCCGCTTCGCGCATGGCTTCGCGTATGTTGCCGGGGTCCATCTGGTAGGTCTTCTTGTCGCCGAACTTGGGGGCGCTGCCCAGCGCGCCGCGGAACGGCCCGTAGAGCGCAGAGGCGTACTTGGCGGTGTAGCTCATGAGGGAGACCCCGGTAAAGCCCTCCGCATCCAGCGCGGCGCGCAGGGCGGCAATGCGGCCGTCCATCATGTCGCTGGGGGAGATGATATCCGCCCCGGCGCGGGCGTGGCAGAGCGCCTGCTTCACCAGGGCCTCCACGGTCTCGTCGTTGAGGATTTCATACCCGCCGTCCGCAAACTCGCGCACAATGCCGTCCTGGCCGTAGGTGTTGAAGGGGTCGAGCGCCACATCGGTCATCACGCACATCTGCGGGGTGGCCTCCTTAATGGCGCGGATGGCGCGGGGCACCACGCCCTCCGGGTTCCAGGCCTCGCTGCCCTGCGGGTCCTTCTTCTCCTCCGGCACCACGGCAAAGAGGTCGATGCAGCCGATACCCAGCTCCAGCAGGCGGCGGCACTCCCCCACAATGCCCTGCACGCTCCAGCGCGTGCAGCCCGTCAGGGAATCAATGGGCGTATCTTCATCCCCCTCCTGCACAAACATGGGGTAGATAAGGTGGGCGGCGGTGAGCGAGCTTTCGCGCATCAAGCCGCGCACCACCTCGCTCTTGCGGTTGCGTCTCGGGCGTATCGGCAAATTCATCATGCCGCCAGTCTAGCACGCCACCCCCGCCAATGCAACCTTGGATTTGGCACCATGCTGCGCAAGGTGGCGCGGTTTGTGATTGCCATGGGGGGAGCGGCAGGGTAGAATGGACGCGTGAAAATCAGTTCCCTGAAGCTTATGGCCATCAAGCTCGCCCTGTTCACAACCGGGTTGGGCTATCTGGCGGTTGACCTCTGGGTGGTGGAGGGCCCGGTGTACCGGATGCTGCATCCGTTGAAGACGGCTGCGGCGGAGGAACCGGTGGCCACGGTGAACGGCGAGCCCATCACCGAGGCGCAGCTGGCGCGCCACACCGCAGAACAGAACCTTCTGGCCGGGCGCGAGCTCACAGACAACTCCCGCCGCGCTTCCATGGTGCTCGGGCTGGTGAACAACAGCATGCTGCGCATCCAGGCCCGGTACAACGACCGCAACCTGCCGCCCCAAAAGCAGGAGGCCCGGGAGGAGCTGGCGCGCCTGCAATCCCGCGCGGCGGACGAGCATGCGTTTGCCGCCGCACTGCAATCCCAGGGCTACACGAAGGAGCATTTTGCCGGCAAGCTGGAGGCGCGCCTGCTGGAGCTGGCCACGCTGGAGCGAGCGGTGGTCAAGCACGCCGCCGTGGAGAACGAGGCCCTGGCGCTCCATTACGATCAGGTGAAGGATGAGCTGGAAATCCCGGCATCCCGCACGGTGAAGCACATTTTCCTGGCCACGCTGGAAAAGGACCCGGCGGCGGCGAAGGCTGCGGCAGAGGCCCTGCTGGCGCGCATCCAGGCGGGTGAGCCCTTTGCCGATGTGGCGAAAGAATGCAGCGAGGACGAGCGCAGCGCCGCCCGGGGCGGAGATTTGGGCACGCTGTACGATGACGGCACGCTGCCGCTGGAAGAGCTGAACCTTTTCGGGGAAACGCCGCTGGCGGCGGGCACGCCCGCACTGGTGCAGAGCCGCTGGGGCTGGCACATTGTGCTGGCCGGGCCAGTCACCCCCGCCTACACGCCATCGCTGGACGAGTGCCGGGAATCGCTCCGCAGCGCCATTGAGAGCGCTCAGCGGGAGATTGCCGCGGATGCCTATTTCAACGCCGCGCTCAAGGAGGGGCGCGCCAAGAAACACATCATCATCTATGGCGGCAAGTGACACCATTTCCGTGAGCCGCGCCGCACACGGACTGCGCGGCACGGTAGATATCCCGGGAGACAAGAGCATCTCCCACCGCGTGGCTATCCTGGGCGCGCTGGCGCGCGGCAGCATGCAGGTGCAAAACTTCCTCTGCAGCGAGGACTGCCTGAACACCCTGCGCGCCATGGAGCAAATCGGCGCGCGCATCACACCGGGTGACGCCCCGCAGAACTTCACTCTCACCGGCTGCGCCATGCAGCCCGCCGCCCCGCAGCGGGATATCGACTGCGGGAATTCCGGCACAGGCATGCGGCTCATGGCCGGCGTGCTGGCCGCCCTGCCCTTTGAGAGCCGCCTGTTCGGCGACCGCTCGCTGAGCAGCCGCCCCATGAAACGCATCCTGGACCCGCTCTCTCAAATGGGAGCGCGGCTGGAGGCGTGCGGCGAGAAGCCCGGTTGCGCCCCTCTGCACATCTGCGGCGGCACGCTGCAGCCCATCCGCTACACGCTGCCCATGGCCAGCGCGCAGGTGAAGAGCGCCGTGCTGCTGGCCGGCATGCTCACCCGCGGCACCACCGCCGTGCACCAACCCGCCGTCACCCGCGACCACACGGAGCGCCTGTTCGCGCATTTCGGCATCCCCTGCTCCGTTTCGGAGGACGGGTTGGACATCTCCGTGACCGGCCCCGTGGATATCACCGCGAAGGACATCACCATCCCCGGAGACATCTCCAGCGCGGCATTCTGGCTGGTGGCGGCGAGCATTGTTCCCGGCAGCGAGCTCACCCTGCGCAACGTGGGTCTCAACCCCACCCGTTGCGGCATTCTGGCTGTGCTGGAGCGCATGGGCGCAGACATCTCCGTGCACCGCATCCACGAGGAAGGCGAACCCTACGGCGACATCACCGTGCGCCACGCCCCCAACCTGCACGGCACGGAGATAGGCGGCGCGGAAATCCCGAACATCATTGATGAAATCCCCGTGCTGGCTGTGGCTGCAGCCTTCGCGCAAGGCACCACCACCATCCGTGATGCCGCAGAGCTGCGGGTGAAAGAGAGCGACCGCATTGCCACCACCGTGGGAAACCTGCGCGCCATGGGTGCCGCGGCAGAGGAACACCAAGACGGCATGTCCATCACCGGCGGCACCCCGCTGCAAGGCGCCACCCTGCAGAGCTTCGATGACCACCGCATTGCCATGTCCTTCCTCATGGCCGGGCTCAACGCCTCCGGCACCACCACCCTGCAGGGCTGCCGCAACATTGCCACCTCCTACCCCGGCTTTGAGGACACCCTGAACGAGTTGGCTCGTTGACCGGGACGGCACCGGGAAATCATTCCTTGAAAAATCGTACAGCTTCGCGCCGCCCTATGCCGCACGCGTACACGTACCGCGTTCTCAATAGACCGCTGTCCCGCAATCTCCATGTGGGCGAGCGCATGAGATTTTGCCTTGCGCGGGAGCGGTGATTGTGGTAGAGTGGAGGGCGGTATGAAGGTTATCACGATTTACGGAAGCAAGAGCGACCTGCCCTTTATGGAGCCGGCGCGTGTTTATTTTGCAGAACAGGGGGTGGAGCATGAGGAAGTGGTGTATTCCGCCCACCGGGATTTGCCCGCGCTCATCGAGTATTTGAAAGGGCTGGAGGCATCCGGGACAAAGGCTGTGCTGCTGTGCGTGGCGGGTCTTTCCGCCGCGCTGCCGGGCGTGGTGGTGATGAATACGCAGCTGCCTGTGATTGGTGTGCCCGTTCCGTGCGGTCCGCTGAACGGTGTGGATGCGCTGCTGGCTATTTCCCAGCTTCCGGGCGGAGTTCCGGCCACAACGGTGGGTCTGCACAAGAAGACGCCGCTGAATGCCGCCATGGCGGCGCACCGCATCATCCAGCTTGCACAGTGAGTTGTTATGGGAGCGATTGGTGCCAAGGAGATTGCCGAATCCGTGCGCGGATGGGTGGAGCGGATTGCATCCGGTGAGACGGAGCGTCTGGCTGTTATCGGGCTTATCAGCCATGGTGATTTGCTGGCGCAGCGCCTGGTGGCGGGTCTGCGGGAACGCGGTGTAGATGCGCTGTACGGGGCAATCGATATTTCCCTGTACCGCGATGATGTGGATATGCGCGCGGAGAAGCTGCCGCTGCGCTCGTCGTACCTGCCGTTTTCCACGGATGGGCTGCATGTGGTCCTGGTGGATGATGTGCTGTACACGGGGCGCACGACGCGCGCAGCGCTCAACGCGCTGTTCGAGTACGGACGCCCTGCGCGTGTGGAGCTGCACACGCTGGTGGACCGCGGCGGGCGGGAGGTTCCGGTTTGCGCGGATTACGCGTGTTTCCGCATTGAGCCTGCGGAGGGCAAGGAGGTGAAGGTGAAGCTGGCGGAACTGGATGGAGCAGACGAAATCAATTTCTGATTTGGAAATTTTATGAAGCCTAGAAAGGATTTAATCACAATTGAGTCTCTGAGCGACGAGGAGATCCATACGATACTGGATTCCGCGACGGCGATGAAGGACATTTTCACCAAGAGCGTGAAGAAGGTCCCCGCGCTGAAAGGGAAATCCGTGCTCACGCTCTTCTACGAGCCGAGCACGCGCACGCGCTCATCGTTCGAGGTGGCGGCACACCGCCTTTCCGCAGACGTGACCACCTTTACGGTGGGCACTTCCAGCGTGGTGAAGGGTGAGAGCGTGCACGACACCATCGACACGCTCATGAGCATGAAGATGGACTACATCATTGTGCGCCACAAGAACAGCGGCATTCCGGATGTGATTGCCCGCCACTGCAAGGCGGCGGTCATCAATGCCGGAGACGGCGCGCACGCGCACCCCAGCCAGGCTTTCCTGGATGCCTTCACCATCCGTGAAAAATACGGCACGGTGGCAGGCAAGCGCGTGGTGATTATAGGTGACATCCTGCACAGCCGCGTGGCGCGCTCCACCAGCACCATCCTGCAGCGCTTGGGCGCACAGGTGGCGTACATGGGGCCGGGGCCGCTGGTGCCGCTGCAGACTCACACGGGCATTCCGCGCTTCACGGATTGGGATTCCGTGTTCGACTGGAAGCCGGATGTCATCTACCTGCTGCGTGTGCAGAACGAGCGCATCGACACGCCGTTCTTCCCGGCGAACGACTACCACCAGGCGTTCGGCGTAACGGAGGAACGCCTGAAGATTATCGACGATTTGGACCTGGGCATCATGCACCCGGGCCCGGTGAACCGCGGCGTGGAGCTTTGCGATGCCGCCATGGAGTACCGCAACTGCCTGGTGTGCAACCAGGTGGAGAACGGCATCGCCGCCCGCATGAGCATCCTTTACCACCTTACCCCCCAGACGCAGAACAATGACTGAGACCATCATCAAAAACGCCACCTGGGCGATTAGCGGAGAAAAGTACGATTTGGCCCTGTCTGCGTGCGAGGGCGGGAAACACCCGGTGCTGGACGGCATCACGCTCACGGGCGTGGAGCGCTGCGAGCCGGCGGGCAAGCTGCCCGTGCCGGAGGGGGCGCAGGTGATAGACGCGGCGGGCAAGCTGCTGCTGCCGGCCCTGTTTGACATGCACGCGAAGGTGGAGATAGCGGGGCGCAGCAAGCGCGAATCCGTGAACCGCACGGGCCAGGCCGCCATCAACGGCGGCGTGTGGGCCATGCTGGTGCTGCCCACGCGCGGCTTCTGTTTTGACAGCGCGGCGAACCTGGACAGCTTCCACGATGCCGTGAACCAGCGCTCCTCCGCAGAGATGTACGCGGCGGGCTGCATTACCCAGGGCATGGCCGGGGAGCAGCAGGCCCCGTACAACACGCTCGCCGCACGCGGCGTGCGCATTCTGAGCGATGCAGAGCATGTGCCAGCCAACCTGCTCACCCTGCACCGCGCCATGAAATACGTGGCGGAGCTGGATATGGTGCTCGCCATCCGCGGTGATGTGCCGGAGCTCACCCGCAACACCTGCATGCACCCCGGCTCCACCTCCTACCGCCTCGGCCTGCACGGTACCCCCGCCTGCGCAGAGGAAATCGGCATCGATACCCTGCTCCGCCTCGCAGAGGACGCCGGCGCGCGCATCCACGTCCAGACGGTGAGCACTGCGGAAGGCGTGGAAATCATCCGCCGCGCAAAGGCCCGCGGCCAGAAGGTGACGGCGGAGGTTGCCCTGCACCACCTGCTCTTCACCCATGAGGACGTGGGCAACTACGACACCACCTACAAGACCCTGCCGCCGCTGCGCGAGCGCCGCGACTGCGAAGCCCTGGTGGCCGGCGTGAAGGACGGCACCATCGACTGCATCGTGAGCGACCACACGCCCTGCATCCCCTTTGCCAAGAAGCAGGATTTCATTACCGCCCCGCACGGCATGGCCGTGCTGGACCACTACCTGCCCGCGCTCTACACGCACCTGGTGAAGCCCGGGCTGCTCACATGGGCGGAGCTCATCCGCGCGTGCAGCACGGCCCCCTGCGGCATTGTGAAGCCTGTGGACGAGTACGACGAGCCGCGCGTGGCGCCGCTCATGCTGTTCGACCCCGCCGAGAGTGCCACGGTGCAGGCGGTGAACCTGGCCTGCGGCACGGCAAACTCACCGTTCATCGGGCGTGGGCTCTGCGGCCGCGTGATTCTTCCCCTGCAATAACCGCGGGTATATGGTCATCTATATCATCAGCGACGGCAAGAAAGGCCACCTCTCCCAAACGCGCGGGCTGGCGGGAGCCCTGCTGGAGCGCGCCCAGCGCCTGCGCCCGCAGGTGCAGCACAGCTGCCATGAGGTGGATATCACCCAAAAGGGCTACTTTGCCAAGCTCTTCTACAAGGGCAAGGATTTGGCGGACCTGCCCGCGCCGGACCTCATTCTGTGCGCGGGGCACGGCACGCACCTGGCCGCGCTGAGCCTGGCGCGCCGCAAGCGCTGCCTGTGCATGGTGTGTATGCGCCCCAGCCTGCCGCTCGGCATGTTCGACCTGTGCATCATGCCGCGGCACGATGTGCCGGAGAACCGGGAGCCCGGGGCCAACACCTTCTGCACCAACGGCGCCATCAACTGCATCCACCCCCGCCCGGACATCCCCAAGACGGAGACGCTCATCCTGGTGGGCGGGCCCAGCAAGAGCTTTTCCTGGGATGCGGAGCTGCTGCTCACCCAGCTGGCCAACATTGTGCGCCACAACAACACGCCCATGGTGCTCACCACCTCCCGCCGCACACCGCCGGACTTCCTGCAGGACCTACAGGCCGCCTGCCCCAGCATTCACGCCGTGCCGGTGGAGGAAACCTCTGCAGACTGGGTGCCGCTGCACCTCTCCCGCGCCAGTGAGGTGTGGGTCACGCAGGACAGCGTGTCCATGGTGTACGAGGCCCTTTCCAGCGGCGCCCCCGTGGGCATTCTGGAGATGGCCCCGCCGCGCGAGGACGCCAAGGGCAGGAAACGCGTCTCCCGCGTGGAGCGCGGCCTGAACATGCTCGTGAAGGACGGCATGGTGCACACCTTCACCGAATGGGCGCGCGACCACCGCCTGCCCGCCCAGGGCGAGGTTATCAACGAGGCCGGCCGCGCCGCAGACTACATTCTTGAACGCTTCCCCCGCCTGCTGCCATGAAAGTGATGCACCTGCTGCCCTCCCTGTCCTCCGGCGGGGTGGAACAAGTGGTTCTGGAGCTCTGCCAGGGCCTCTGCGCGCGGGGGGTGGAAACGGTGGTGGTATCGGAGGGCGGCCCCATGGTGGCGGCTGTGGAGGCGGCGGGCGCGCGCCACATCACTCTGCCCATCGGCCGCAAGAGCCTGAAAACCTTTTTGATGGTGCCGCGCATGGCGCGCCTCATACGCCAGGAGCGCCCGGATGTGCTGCACCTGCATTCCCGCGTGCCCGCGTGGGTGGGCCTGCTGGCCGCCAGGCGCGTGGAAAAGGCCGTGCGCCCGCTGGTGGTCACCACCTTCCACGGCTTCCACTCCGTGAACTTCTACTCCGCCGTCATGGCCAAGGGAGACCGCGTGATTGCCGTTTCAGAGTGCATGAAGCGCCACATTCTGGAGAACTACCCCGCCACACCGGAGGAGAGAATCACTGTGGTGCCCAACTCCGTGGACACCACCCAGAACATCCCGGAATACCGCCCCTCCGCGGAGTGGTGGCGGCAGTGGCGCGCGGACTACCCGGAGCTGCAGGGAAAATTCACGCTCTGCCTGCCCGGCCGCATCACCCGCATCAAGGGCGCCGCCCACCTCATCCCCCTGCTCCGCGACCTGCGCGACCGCGGCATCCCCGCCCACGCCGTGATTGTGGGTGAGACCAAGAAGGGCAAGGAGGCTTTCCGAGCAGAGCTGCAAGAGGCTTTCGCCTTGGCCGGGCTCGCGGATGCCGTCACCTGGACCGGCCACCGCCGCGACCTGCGGGATGTGCTCTGCGCGTGCGATGTGACGCTCTCCCTCACCCTCATCCCGGAATCCTTCGGCAAAACCACGCTGGATGCCCTGGCCCTGGGCCGCCCCGTGGCCGGATACGAGCACGGCGGCGTGGGCGAGCAGCTGGATATCTTCCTGCCCCAGGGCAAGGTGCCCGTGGGAGACACCGCCGCCATGGCCAACCTGCTGGAGCAATGGCACCGCCAGGCACCCACCCCGCTCTCCCCCGTGCCCGCACCGTACAGGAGAGAGGACATGCTGGAGGGGCATTTGGGGATTTATGCGGGGGCAGAGCACTAGCCCATTTGGGATTTGGAACCTTCCATTTCCAGAAATCCCCCCGTTGTCCATCATACGCCTTGTAACATCAACCATTGAAACGCAAGTGCCCCCCCTTTTGTGACCGGCACTTCTTTCCCGGGCGCTCTTTGGGCACCATGCCGCTTAGCATTTGCCCACCCTGACGGGTGTTTCTTTCCAGTGCCCATGCGGGCTGCGGGAAATTCGTCCTGCCTGTTGGAAAAATCCCTTGCCTTTTCAAGGGGCTTCCGCTAAAATCTCCCCGCAATCCGCGAGAGCATACCATCTATGTCCGGCAACCTCACCTACAAGCAATCCGGCGTCGATACAATCGAGGCGCAATCATTTGTTCACGACATCAGCGCTCACGTCAAGCGCACACAGAAAAACCGGCAACTCTGCAACGCCTTCGGGCTGTTTGCCGCTGCGTACGACCTCTCCTCCTACAAGGAGCCGGTGATGGTCACCGGAACCGACGGCGTGGGCACCAAGACGGAAATCCTTTTCGACATGGACATGCTGGAGACCGCCGGCAAGGACCTGGTGGCCATGAATGTGAACGATATCCTGACCACGGGCGGAGACCCGCTGGTGTTCCTGGACTACCTGGGCATCTCCAACCTGGAGACGGAGCGTCCGCGCATCACGCGCCTGGTGGCCGGCATGTGCGACTACCTGGAAAGCTGCAACTGTATCCTGGCCGGCGGCGAGACCGCGGAAATGCCGGGCGTGGTGCCGGAGAACCTGGTGGAAATGGCAGGCTTCAGCATCGGCTGCGTAGAGAAGAGCCTCATGATTCAGCCCGCCACCGTGGAGGTGGGAGACATCCTCATCGGCTACCCCAGCGACGGTTTCCACGCCAACGGCTGGAGCCTCATCCGCCGCATCCTCAAACAGAACCCGGACCTCCTTACCGAGGATGAGCTGCGCGGCCTGCTGGCCCCCACCCGCCTGTACCACGATGTGGTGTACGACATGCGCAAGCTCGGCATCACCCCGAAGGCGTACGCCCATATCACAGGCGGCGGCCTGCCGGAGAACCTGGAGCGTTTCCTTGGAGACAAGGGCTCCGACCTTGAAATTCCCTACTGGAACAATCCCGCCGCCCAAAAGGTGCTGGAGTTCGTGGATGCGGAGGACCGCTTCCACACCTTCAACATGGGTATCGGCTGGGTTGCCATTGTCAAGCCGGATCAAGTGGAGCAGGCCTGCACGGCCGGCCCCGGCGGCACGCCCATCGGCACCATTCGCCAAGGCAAGGGCATCCGCGTAACCGTCCGCAAGTAACCCCCAAAACACATCCCCCTTATGTCAGACCCCCTACATCATGAATGTGCGGTGGCAGCGATTCGCATGCTCAAGCCGCTCTCCTACTACGCCGAAAAGTACGGCAACCCCCTGTGGGCTTTCAACAAGCTCTTCCTCCTCATGGAGAAGCAGCACAACCGCGGCCAGGATGGCGCCGGCATCGGCTGCATCAAGCTCAACACTCCCCTGGGCGAGCCCTACATGTTCCGCCACAGGGACGCCACAGGAAACGCCCTCTCCAACATCTTCTCTGAGGAGCAGCGCAACTACCGCACCCTCTGCGAGCGCGGAGACATCGTCAACGAGGACCCGGAACAGGTCAAGGCCCGCTTCAACTACGGCGGCGAGCTCCTGATGGGCCACATGCGCTACGGCGCCAGCTCCGCCCGCTTCGACGAAGGCATCTGCCACCCCTTCACACGCCGCACCAACTGGATTACCCGCACGCTCATGCTGCTGGGCAATTTCGGCATCACCAACGCGCAAGAGCTCGCTCAAACCCTCATTGAGCGCGGCCAGCACCCCGTCTTTGATTCCGACACCCAGACCATTCTGGAGGAAATCGGCTACTACCTGGACGAAGCCCACAACGAGCTCTACCGCTCCCTGAGAGACAAGCTCAGCGGCCAGGAGCTCCAGCAGGAGATTTCCAACCGCATCGACCTCTACGATATCATGGGCAAGGCCTCCAAGAACTGGGACGGCGGCTTCACAGCACTGGGAGCCGTGGGCAACGGAGACCTCTTCTGCCTGCGCGACCCGCACGGCATCCGCCCCTGCCACTATGTGCTCACAGACGAGTACCTGGCCATTGCCAGCGAGGAGGTGCCGCTGATGAGCGTGATGGAGGTGGAGCAGGACCAAGTGCAGATTCTGCCCCCGGCAAACATGCTCGTGCTCAAGCACGACGGCGCCTTCGAGGTGCGCGAGTACACCCAGCCGCTGGAGCACAAGCCCTGCTGCTTTGAGAGCATCTACTTCTCCAGAGGAAACGATCCCATTATCTACCGCCAGCGCAAGAAGCTCGGCGCCCTGCTCTCCGACAAGGTGGTACGCAGCCTGGAGGGTGATGTTTCCCGCGCCGCCATCTCCTTCATCCCCAACACCGCGGAAATCTCCTACTACGGCCTGCTGGAGGGTCTGCGCGCATACCGCCGCAACTACGTCACCAAGACCATGAAGGAGGCCCTCGCCAACGGCTCCATCTCCGACGAGCTCATCGATGAGCTCATCCTCCGCCGCTGGCCCCGCGCTGAAAAGATTGTCCACAAGGATATCAAGCTGCGCACCTTCATCACTCCGGAAAACAGCCGCGGCCAGCTTGCATCCCAGGTGTACGACCTCACTTTCGACGCCCTGCGAGAGGGAGAGGTTCTCGTCGCCATCGACGACTCCATCGTCCGCGGAACCACCCTCAAGAAGAACCTCCTGCGCCTCCTGGCCCGCTCCAAGCCCCGCAAGATCGTCATCGTTTCCTCCGCACCGCAGGTCCGCTACCCGGACTGCTACGGCATCGACATGAGCGAACTGGGCAAGTTCATTGCCTTCCACGCCGCCGTGGCGCTGCTCAAAAAGCGCGGCATGTACGACCTCATCACCCAGGTGTACGAGGAATGCAAGAAGCAGCTTACCCTGCCGCCGCCCGCACGCAAGAACCCGGTCAAGAAAATATACGAGCTCTTCACGGACGATGAAATCACCGACGAGGTCTCACGCATGGTCACCCCGGACGACAGCCCCTGCCCCGTGGAGGTCATCTACCAGAGCATGGCAGGCCTGCACGAGGCCATTGCCGGCCCCTGCGGTGACTGGTACTTCAGCGGAGACTATCCCACCCCGGGCGGCTACACCGCCGTCAACCTCGCCTTCATCCGCTGGTACGAAGGCAAGGACGGCGGAGCAGACGCTCTCCCCGTGTAACAGTCCGAATATACGGCAGCCAGCCTGGGAGACTCCATAAACGAGGGTCGGCAACGCGAGGCCGAAGAGGCCGGGCGCACCATTCTCGCCAAAGGCTCTGTCAACGGCCTGGAATACAAGGTGTTTGATACCATCCTGTCCAACACCTTGGTGCTGCCTGATGCCATGCGCAATGGAAAGACCATCACGCCGAACAATGAGGGATCCGTGGTCATGTTCATCAGGGGGGGGAATTGTCAACGTGTGCTCTGAATCACGGAATGTCGAGCCGCCAAAGTTCATCTCTCCGAGCGGCAATGTCTACGACCCCGAGACTCTTTATCTCAAGTCTCAGAAGGCCAAATTGTTCGAGAAGCTCACCCCCAAGGAGAAGTCCCAACTCATCCTCTGCTTTATCGTTCCCGTCACGGAAATTATCGGTGGCAAACTGCCAGTGCAAGGACAGCGAACTCTTCTCCGATGCGCCGACTGCATACATCCCCCTGCCGTTCGACAGCAATACAGACATCAATGAGACCAACACCGTTCACGGCGTGACGAACAACATGTTCGACACGGACGACGACTAATGCCCTCCCACCAAATACCCAAATAGTACCCGGAAAATCCTAACTATCTTTCCCGCTCCCCCTGCGGATGTACCAAAACATCCCCGCCACGAGCGCCAGCAACACAAGAACCGCCGCAAGCATACACCAGCACACCCACTGCATTGACTGCACAGAAGCCTGCAAGCGTTCATTCTCCGCCCCCTGCTGCTGCACCCGCGCAGTCACCCCCTCCGCAAATCTTTGCTGCTCAAGGAACAAATCCTCGCGCAGCTCCTGCTGCCCGCGGAGCACATCCGCGCGCAACTCCGCCACGCCGGAAGCGGGGGCGGGAGCCAAAGCGGAACCGCCCGCAGCCGCCTGGTTGAGAATATGCGCACCAATCTCCTCCACAGCCTGCACCGTGGCACCCAGCGGGTCCGGCAGCGGCTGCAAAGGCGGCACGGCGTTGGCACCGTTCTGCGGCACAGACAGCATGGCAGGCTGCGCACCCTGAGCCTTTAGCGCCTCATCCATACCGCGCTGGTGCTCCTGGCGCTCCTTCTCCAGAATCTGCGCGCTCAAATTCACCACCCCGGAAGCAATCTTGCGGCTCTCGGGGTCCATCTGCATATCCCCCTCCAGCTTCTGCGCCTCCTTCTCCAGAAGCTTCACCCCAACCTTCAGCACACTATCCAGAACCTTGTCCGCATCAATCTCCACACCTCCCGCAGGACCAAGCCCGGCGCACAGCAGCAATGTAAAAAAAATCCGTTTCATACCTTGGCATCTTACCACACTCCCACAAAAATGCAACCACGCAGCAACAAAGCCACCCATTTCAAAGCCCTCTCGGCGGTATGCCGGGAGGGCCTGGCTGTTTTTCTCAATACCCAATACTCAATGGGAGCGCGGGGCCAGCCACTTGGCGAAGAGACTTGAGGTGGCGGGAACCAGGAGGAGGTTGAGGACGGTGGCGGAGAGGAGGCCGCCGAACTGGACGATGGCCAGCGGGGCCAGGAGCTCTCCGCCGGGCTGGTTGCGCGCCCACACCAGCGGAAGCAGCCCCAGGATGGTGGTGAGGCTGGTCATGATGATGGGGATGAGACGTTCCTCCGAACCGGCACGGATGGCATCCTGCACGGGCATGCCGTCCTGCTCCAGCTTGCGGTAGCGGTTGAGCAGGATGAGCCCGCTGCGGATGGCGAAACCGATGACCGTGACGAAGCCCACGATGGAGCTCACCGACAGGATGGGTGGCACGTATCCGCCATGCAGCACGGAGGCCACGGTGTCCGGCGAGGCCAGGAAGACGGCGGCAATGCCGCCCACCAGGCAGAGCGGGATGTTCACCAGCGTAACCGCCGCACGCCGCACACTGCCGAGCGAGGCGGCCAGCAGCAGCACAATGAGCACACACACCGCGCCGCCCAGCAGGTACAGGCGCCGCCCTGCCTGCTCGCGGCTCTTGATGGTGCCGTCGTAGTCCACGGTGCAGCCCAGCTCGTGCATGGCCGGGTCCAGCTTCTCGCGGCAGGCGGCGGCCAGGTCGCCCAGGTTGGAATCGGGCGCGGGGTTGCATGAAATCATGGCCTTTCGGCGTCCGTTGTCCCGCAGGATGAGGTTGGTCTGCTCCGCTCGGTAGACTTGTGCGGCCTCGCCGAGCGGCACGGATTTGCCGCCGCCTGCCAGCAGGGGCAGACGGCGCACATCATCCACGCCCATGCGCAGCTGCGGGTCCAGGCGCAGCATGATGTTCCAGTGGTCCAGGTTGCGGATCACCTCGCCCGCCTTCAGGCCGTGAAGCGCAGCGGACACCTGGGCGGCAGCATCCGCCACGGAGAGGCCGTAGGCGGCCAGCACCTCGCGGTTGTAGTCTACGCAGATGGTGTCCACGGTCACCTCGCGGTTGGCGCGTGCATCCGCCACCTGCGGCATGGCGGAGAGGATTTCGGCAGCCTTCTTGGCGGCCTTGCGGATCTGGGGCAGCTCGTCTCCATAGATGTTGATAGCAATCTCTGAGTTGGAGCCGGAGAGCACGGCAGAGATGCGGTGCGCCATGGGATAGCCGATCATGCCGCTGACACCGGGCACGCCGTGAATAGCCCTGCGGATAGCCTCGGCAATCTCCTTCTGGTCCTTGGAGAGGTCCACGCGGACCAGCAGCTCGGACGCGCTCACGGGTTCCGCATGCTCGTCGCTCTCCGCGCGGCCCGTGCGCTGGGCCACGCTCTTCACACCGTCTATTTTCTGCAGCTCGCCCATCACGCGGTTGGAGATGCGCTCCGTCTCCTGCAGGGAAGTGCCGGGCACCGTGTTCACAAAGACCGTGTAGCAATCCTCGTTGAAGGGCGGCAGGAAGCTGGTGCCGTAGGTGGATGCCAGCGCAATGAAGCCCGCCGTTACAACCAGCAGGGATGCAAACACCCAGCCCGCGCGCCGCATGCAGAACGCCAGCACCGGACGGTACAGCGCGCGGATGGAGCGCGCGGTGGCGGAATCCCCGTTGTCCGCCGCGCCCTTGGAACGCTTGAACCAGATGAGGCACAGCACGGGGATGATGGTGAGCGCCACCAGCAGGGAAGCCGCCAGCGCCAGCATGTACGAGATGCCCAGCGGGCGGTAGAACTGCCCCTCAAGCCCGCTCAGGAAGAGCACAGGTGCGAACACCAGCAGGATGATGACAGAGGAGAACGTGATGGAGCCCACAATCTCCCCCTTGGCCTCCATGAGCACCTGGAAGCGAGTCTTCCTCTGTTCCGGCGGCAGGGCTTCGTTGCGGGAAAGGTTGCGCCACGCCACCTCCACAAAGATAATGGCGTTGTCCACCACATCACCCACCGCCACGGCCAGGCCGCCGAGGGTCATGATGTTCACCGACAAGCCCAGCGAGGGGAAGAACGCCATGCCGAAGAGCACGGAGAGCGGCATGCTCACCAGCGTGATGACCGCCGTGCGCAGGTTGAGCAACGTGAGCACAATCACCAGCACCACCACCACGGCGGCTATGATGAGCGTCTGGCGCCCGTTCTCCAGCGAAAGGCGGATGAAATCTTCCTGGCGGTAGGCATCCGGGTGCAGGTGCATGCCCTGCGGCAGCGCGCTCTTGGCAAAATCATCCACCTCCTTCTGCACCTTTTCCGTGAGCTCCAGCGTGTTGGCACCGGGAACCTTCAGAACGGCCAGCAGCACGGCCTCGCGTCCGTTGAACCCGGCGTTGCCGCGCCTCGGGGCACCGTCGATTCGCACATCCGCCACATCCTCCAAGCGCAGCACGCCGCCGGGGTGTGATTTCACCAGCGCGCGGCGCAGATGCTCCGGGGAAGCGGCGCGTGTGGCCTGCTGCACGGGGAGTTCCAGCCCCGCCACGTCCTCCAGGTAGCCTGCGGGCGCCGTGCTCTGGGCGTCCTGCACGGCGGATTGGAGGTCTTGCAACAAGATGCCGCTGCGCAGCATTTTTTCCGGGTTGTAAAGCACCTGGTACTCCGGCAGGCGCCCACCCATCACGGTGACCTGCCCCACGCCCGGCACGGAAAGCAGGCGGTTGCGGAGGCTGAATTCCGCAACGCGGCGCATTTCCAGCGGGTCCACGCCCTCATCCGCAGTCACGGCAATGAGCATGATTTCCCCCGTGACGGAAACGATGGGCGCGAGCTCGCATTCCACGCCCGGCGGCAGGTTTCCGCGCGCCGCCGCCAAGCGCTCGGAGACGATCTGGCGGGCGCGGTAGATATCCGTGTCCCAGTCGAAATCCACCCACACGAAGGACAAGCCGCCGCCGGAAGAGGTGCGCACGCCCCTGACTCCCGCCGCACCGCTGAGCGCGGATTCAATGGGGATGCCCACATACTGTTCCACCTCCTCTGCGGAGAGCCCCGGGGCTTCCGTCTGCACGGTGACGCGCGGTACACTTATTTCCGGGAAAACATCCACGGGGATGCTGCACACCACATACAGGCTGCAGAGTGCCAGCAGCGCCGTGGCAATACAGACCACATAGCGGTTCCGCAGGCAAAAGGCAATGAGACGATTCATGGTCAGTGGTCCTCCCCTTCATGGAATGCGCCGTCCGCGTGGAAATGCCCGGCCTTCTTGGCCGCGCCCTCCGCCGGCAGCAGGTTGCGCAGCTCGTGGCCGCCCTTCACCACCATTTTCTGCCCGGGAACAAGCCCCTCAACGGGGGTCAGGCCGCAGCGGCTCTCTCCCGCGTGAACCTTCACGGCGGCATAGGTGCCCTCCGCCACCTCCACAAAGACGATGTCGTCCACCCCCACCTTCACGATGGCGGAATCCGGGATGCTCACCACGTGCTCATCCTCTGCGGCGCCGCTGTAGATATCCAGCCGGCAAAGCTGTCCCGCGCGCGCGTGCTCCGGCAATGAGGCCGGGGTGAAATAGAGCGTGCGGGTCTGCGTGGCGGCGTCCACCTGGTCGTCCAGGCGCCAGGAACCCTCCTGCGACAGCGGCGAGCGCACGGTGCCGATTTCCGGCAGGGAGGCTGCATGCAGGAGGGCCACCACCTCCAGCGCGGGGGAATCCGCCATGGAGACCACAGCCGCGCCCTGCTCTCCCCAGCTTCCCTGGGTGAAGCCCACATTGCGCACGGTTCCGTCCGCCGCGGCATGCACGGCCAGCATGGGCACGCCGTTCCGCTGCTCCAATTCCGCGCCCAGGCAGAGCATGGAGAGACGGGCGGCGGCGCTGTCCGCATCCTGTTTCAGCTGGCGCAGCTCCGCCTGCTTGAAGTGCAGCTGCTCCTCCAGCTCGCTGTTGCGGGAGCCGATGTTCTGCAGGCGGGCCACACGCTGCTGCATGGTGGCAATTTCCGCAGAGCAGCGTTCGGCAGCGGCTGCGGTGCGGTCGCGCTCTGCCACGGCATCCGCCACCTGCGGGGATGCCGCCGAGTAGAGCAAATCCCCCTTCTTCACGGCCTGCGCGGATTTCACGTGCAGGGTCACACGCCCCGCGCTGGGCAGCGCGTAGGCGGTGAGGGAATTCTGCGGCATGGTGAGCGTGCCGTACACGGAGAGCACCAGGTTCTGCCCGGCGGCGGGCACGGATTCCGTCTGCAGGGCCAAAATGTGGCGGGAATGGGCATCCGCCTTCACAATGGCAGCATCGTCTCCGTGGTGATGGTGCTCATGGCACTCATGGTCGTGGCATTCATGTTCATGTTCATGGGCGCCGAGCGGCAGCACGAGGGCGTACATGAGATAGGGAATGGCAAATAGAGTGTTTTTCATGTTAAAGGGAATCGGGTTTGAGTGATTGGAGCTTGGTGCGGCAATCCAAGAGATTGCCCAGGCAGTCCAGGTAGTTGAGGCGCAGGGTGAAAACCTCCTGCCGGGCTTCCGCCAGCGCGGGGAGCGAAACCTCGCCCAGGCGGTAGAGTTCCTCCTGCCGCGTTTCTGCGGAGGACAGGGCGTCGATACGCTCCCTGCCCTCCCGGCAATGCGTGTAGGAGTGTTGCTGGTGCTCGGTCAGCTCCGCCGCATCGTGCAGCAGGCCGCGCCAGGTGGACACGAGCTTCTGGCAAGCGAGCGCGCGGTCCGTCTGCGCCTTGTGGATGGCGGCGCGGTTGCGGTTCCAGACAGGCAGGGTGAATCCAAGGCCGGAGCCGATGCGGTTGGCTTCGTCCTCACGGCGGAATTCCGGCTCCAGGGAGATATCCGGGAACTGGCGGCGTATTTCCGCCTTGAGCTCCAGCTCACCCGCCCCCAGGTTGGCGCGTTCCGCCAACAGGCCCGGCAAGTTGAGCAACTGCTCCGCCGTGGGCGCGGGTACCATCTCCGGCATGCCGGAGGGCAGCTCTGCAGCCAGCTCCACGCTCACCGCAGTGGGGTGCAGCCCCAGCGTGCGGGTGAGGGCGTGGCGCAGCTCCACCTCTTGGCAGTGCAGCTCCTGCTCCTGTTTCACGAGCTCGTTCACGCGGGCGTTCACCACCTGCATATCAGCAAAAGGCACCTCGCCCAGGCTGAGCAGCTTCTGCATGCTCCCCTGCTCGTCCTGCGCCCGGGAGAGGCGGGCGCGCGTGAGCTCCAGCTTGGCGCGGTTGATAAGCACGGCATTGCACTGCATGTTCAGATCGCACAGGAAGAGGCGCTCTTTCTCGCGCATCTGCCAGTAGTCGGCCTCCTTGTACTGCTCTGCCACTTGGCGCGCCAGCTTCCTGCAACCGGTCACCGGAATGGAGAGCGATGGCGAGATGCCGAAATTGGTGATGCCCAGGCTGAGCACGCGCTCCAGGCTGGCGGAGAGCGCGGGGTCGTCCCACAGCCCGGCGTACTTGGCCATTTGGGTGCTGCGGGCATAGGTGAGACGCGCGCGGTTGAGCTCCGGGTTGAGCAGCAGGCCGATGCGCCCTGCATCTGCGCGCGTGAGGGCACCGTGGCGGCAGAGGTCTTGCGAGAGGCGCTGCCACGCGGCGGTGTCGCGTTTCAAATCGATGGATAGCGGCTCATAGCTCACGCAGCACGCCAGCATGAGCGCGGTTATCGCCAAAGATGTTTGTTTGAGCATGGATTGTTGAAGTTGTTTTTTCGCTGTTCGACTGTATCAAGGTGTACCGACCCATGTTGGGGCGGCAGTGTTCAGGGTACAGTCCTCCTTCAACAACGCAGCGGGGTGCATTTCGCGCAGGGGCCGCGCAAATGCGCTTCCGCAGCGCAAGGCTGCGGCGCGTCCGCACCTTGGCGGCGCGGGGTGAGGCTCGGCGGCACACACAGCACCGCCACCGCCGGAGCGGAAGCATGCGGCAGCATCTCCCCCGCATCCCCCAGCAGGTCCAACATGCCGTGGTGGTGATGATGGTGGTGGTGGTCCGCATTGTGCTCGTGGTCCGCCTCATGCCTGTGGTGGAAACCGGAGCAGCTGCAGCAATGGCAGTGCGCCAGCAGGCAGCAGTTTGCCTCCGTGCAATGCGGCCCAGCTCCCTCCGTGAGGGAGCCGGAAACCACCACCGGCATCAGCAACAGAGCCAACACCAGCATGCAATATCTCAATACCGCTTGCACGATTGGTATTCTAGCTCCCCCACCCCACGGGGTCAAGTTCCTTTCTGCACATCTGCACGTCAGGGCGCGGCTTTTTCCTTGCCACGGAGGGGATGGTGGAGTATAAAGGAGAAGCTGACATGCGCAACCTGCCGAACATTTTGACCCTTTCCCGCATTGCCCTGGTGGTGGTGATGACGGTGGCTCTGGCATTCGATGGAGAGGCATCTACCGATTGCAACCAGGTGAGCGGCGGATGGTTCAGCCCGTTGGGCACGGGCCCCTGCATCGCGCTGTGGGCATTTGTCGTGGGAGCCATCACGGATTTCTTCGACGGCCACCTGGCGCGCAAGTGGGGCGCGGTGTCCAACTTCGGCAAGCTGATAGACCCGCTGGCGGACAAGATTCTGGTGTGTTCCGCGTTCATCTACCTGAGCACGGTGGGAATGTGCCCGTTCTGGATCACCGTCCTCATCATCTTCCGCGAGTTTCTGGTGACCGGGCTGCGGCAGCTGGCGGCGGCACAGGGCCACATTATGGCGGCGGACTGGTGCGGCAAGTGGAAAACCGGTTTCCAGCTGGCATTCTGCATTGCATGCCTGGTGCACCTGGCGTACGGCGGCAACCTGCCGGAGCCGCTGTGCAGCATGAGCATTGGCGAGGGCGGGGAATGGACGCGCGGCATTTTCCTGGGCGGCGCGGTGCTGCTCACGGTGTGGAGCGGGCTGAACTACTGCATCCAGGCCCGCAAATTCATTCATTGAGAGCTTGCTCCCCTGCCCCTCGTACTGCATGAGGAAAGGCGCACCCGGCAGAGTACCGGATGCGCCTTTGAAACAACTTGGGCTCTCTGTCAGCCCAGCTTGGGGAGGGAGGCTGCTGCTACGGCCTGGCCGTGGCGCTTGGTCTTCTCGTCCGGCACGCAGAGGTTGATGGAGAGCTCCGGGAACTCGCCCTTGAGCACCTCGTTCGCCTTGTCGATGATGATCTGGCCGCCCTCTCCGGAGGCCACGCGGCCCAGGAAAAGGAGGTGGCGCACCTCGTAGAACGTGGCGAAGTACGCGATGGTGTAGCCGAACTCCACGCCGATGGTCTCGTAGATCTTGCGGGCGCGCTCGTCGCCCTCCGCCATGGCGGCCTGCACCTTCTTGAGCTGCTCCGGGAACGGCATGTCGCCGAACTCGTACCCGGCGCGGGGAGCCAGGCGGGCCACGGCCTGCTGGGAGAAGTACATGGCGCCCACGCCCATATCACCGGACCACTCGTCCACGCCGCCGTCCTTCTGGTAATCCACGGGCACAAAGGCGAGCTCGTTGAGCCAGGGCATGATGTGACCTTCCGGGTCAACGTACCCGGCGGCCAGGGAGGTGCCCATGGCTATACCGAGCACGGCATCGTCGTTGAGCGCCATGGCTCCGGCCAGCGCGGTCACCTCGCCATCGTTCACCACCTCAAAGGGCACGTCCTTGCCCATGCGCTCGCACCAGCGGTCCTTCAGGGTGAAGAACATGCGGCGCGTCACGCGCTCAAAGTCGTCCTTGGCAATACCGCGGAAGAGGGAGGCCACCTTGGGTTCGTTGTTCACGTATACGCCGGCGGCGGAACCGCCGATGGCATCCACCTGCGGCAGGTGCTTGGCTGCGCGGATAAGGGAGTCGTCCACGCCCTCCAGCTGGTAGTTCGGGTCGGTCTGGTGGTAGGGGTCCCACACCACTTCCTCGGAGAAGACAACCTCGCCGTTGACCACGGCGGCTGCCTTGCGGTCGGAACCGCCCAAGTCAAAGCCGATGCGGTAGCCGTCCAGGTTGCGGCCCAGAGAGACGGAGGAGGATTTCTCTTCCGGCAGGTCTGCGGCGGATGCCACCTTCACGATGGTGAAGTGCTGGCCGTAGACGCTGTTCTCGTAGTCCCAGTCGAACTCGCGGGAACCGCCCTCGCGGTAGATGTCCGCCAGCATGTCGGCAATGGCATCGTCGCCCGCCACCATGAGCGTGCAGCCGCCCTTCATCCAGAGCAGGAACTTCACGATGCGCTCCACGTAGGTGCGGTTGAGCTCCGCGTTTTCGCCCTCATGCGGCAGTACCGTTCCGCTCCAGCGGAAGCAGGTGCCGTCCAGGCGCGTCATGGCCATATCCAGCCGGTGTGAACCGGGCGTGGCCGCCACCTTCTCCTGGTAGGCGCGCGTCCAGAGCACGGGTGCAACAAAGTCGGGATCAAGTACGGGAATGAATTTGGGTGCCAGTTTCATGATGATAAAACGTTGCCCACTTCTACCATAAATACACCGGGGAGACAAGCCAAAAGGCGGGTGTGCCACCATTGATTTTGATATAGGAATACAATGGGGATTGGAGCCGCGGCTCTGACGCGGCTTTGTTCAAAAAAAGGCCCGTCCGGGATGAACCGGGCGGGCTGAAATGCAACTTGAAGGCGGGAGCTCTTTATTCCTCACCGGAATCGTCCTTGGCATCGAACTCTTCCGATTCGGTGTCGAAGTCCTCCTCCTCGTACTTCTTGAACTTCTTGACGCGCTGGGCGGCGGGAAGCGGGGTGAGCACCATGGTGACGGTGTTGCC